>JBIKTT010000049.1:0-8938 GCA_044347925.1 Phycisphaerales bacterium | reverse complement strand
AGCACCCAGACGTGCGAGTGGAAGACGTCAAGCCGGGTGACCTCGGTCGCGGCCGCTTCCACCACGGGGGCTTTGGCCGCGACGGGCTTGGCGAGGTTGTCCATCCAGGGAGTCACGGGATCGCTCCTGTCAGGCCGCGGGAGGCCGCGTCGCCCGATTCCTCGCGGATGCAGGCCGCGACATCACGGATGGTGTCTTCGAAGGAACGCTTCGGCTCCCAGCCGATTGCGGCTTTGATGCGCGAAAGGTCCGGCCGGCGGTCCTTGAGATCCTCGAAGCCGGGGGCGTAGGCCTGGGCGTAGGGAACGTGCTTGACGCCGGAAGTCGACCCGACGACCTTCACCACGGTCCGGGCGAGGTCGGCGATGCTCATCGAACGATCGGAGCCGAGATTGAACACCCGGCCGTAGCAGGCGGGCGTCGCGAGGAGTCTGGGCATGGCTTCCACGATGTCACGGACGTCGCAGAAGCAGCGGGTCTGGGTGCCGTCGCCGTAGATCTCGAGGGCTTTGTTCTCGAGCGCGGCGCGGACGAATCGCGGCACGACCATGCCGAACTCGCCGACCTGACCGGGACCGACGGTGTTGAACAGGCGGACGATCACAGCGGGGAGGGCGTTCTGCTTGGCGTGCGCCATCGCGAGGTATTCGTCGATGGCTTTGCTGCACCCGTAGCACCAGCGGGCGATGGTCGTGGCTCCGTAGACGACGTCGTCGTCCTCGCTGAAGGGATTCTTCGAGCCCTTGCCGTAGACCTCGGAACTCGAGACGACGAGCGTGCGGGCGGGCTTGCCGCCGGGGGCACGCGTGAGGGCAAAGCGAAGCACATCGATGGTCCGGCCCACGTTGGTCTCGATGGCGTGGATGGGGTTGTCCATCACAAGCTTGACACCGACGGCGGCGGCGAGGTGGTAGATCTCTTCGAACTGCTCGCCGGGGCCGAACCCTGCGAGCACCTGCGAGACGTCACCCTCGAGGAACCGCAGGCGTTCGTGCCGGTCGGGCAGGTTGCCGCGCCGACCGGTCGAGAGGTTGTCGATGACCGTGACCTCGTCGCCGCGCGCGAGGAGCAGCTTGGTGAGGTGGGATCCGATGAAGCCGGACCCTCCCGTCACGAGGACGCGGCGGGACGAAGCCGACGCCGTCCCCCCCGAGCTGTTCGCGCTGGTACCCATGCGTTCCCGGCCCGATCAGGCCTTGACCTCCGGATCGGTCTGGTACTCGTGCGAAGCTTTGATGTTGCCGCGGAGGTAACCGCCAGCGGCGGACTTGACACCGTTGACGATGACGCCGAAGAACTCGCCGCGGGCTTCGGAAAGCTCGTTCTTGACACGGGCGATCATGCCGCGCTTCTCGTTGAAGGTGCGTGCGACGAGGATCGACGCGTCGGTGCGGTTGGCGACCGAGACGGCATCGCCGGAGACGACCGCTGGGGCGACGTCCACGAAGACGCAGTCGAACTTGGTGCGGGCCTGGCTGAGCACCTCGCTGAGCTTGTCCGAAGCCAGGGCTTCGTACACGCGTTTGGCGGCGGTGCCCGCGGTCAGGACCTTCATGGTCGGAACATCCTTGAGCGACTGGGCCGCGGCGTCGAGCGTGACCTCGCCCGCGAGCACATCTCCCAGGCCCGGGCCCTCGGAGACGCCGAAGACGCGGTGCATCGCCGGGCGGCGGAAGTTGCCGTCGATGAGGAGCACGTTCTTGCCCGAAGCGGCGCAGGCCAGCGCGAGGTTGGCCGCGACGCTCGTCGAGCCCGAGGAGGGCATGCAGCCCGCGACGAGCACAGTCTTGTGTCCCGCGACCTCCATCTTCTTGAGGAGGGAGGAGCGGATCTGGCGGAAGTTCTCCGCGAGGACGCCGCGCGGGCGGTCGCGGAAAGCGGTCTCGACGACGCCCGGGCCGGCCGGGTCTTCGCCGGCGTCGGCGATCCAGCCGAGCAGGCGGGTGCGCGGGATGAGGCCGATGTCGCCGGGCCCCTTGATGCGCTGGTCAAGGACTTCGCGGAGCACCACGATGCCGCCGGTGAGGCCGAGCACGAGGATGCCGCCCGCGGGCACCATGAAGAGGAGCTTGGGGAAGAAGGGTTCCTTCGGAACGCGGATGTTGTCCTGAAGCTTGACGATTCGCCCGGCGGTGGGCTGGGCGATGACGACGTTGAGGTCGCGGAGCTTCTGGGTGGCTTCCTGAATGCCCATCTGCTGGAAGTTGATCTTGGACTTCATGTCCTCGAGCTGGGTGAGGACGCCGGCGAGTTCAGTCTGGCGGGTGCGGAGCCCGTCGGCTTCATTCGCGGAGAGTGCGATCTGCTGCTTAAGTGACTCTTCGAGGTTCTTCATCTCGTTGAGTTCGGACTCGAACTCCTGCGTCCAGAGTTCCTGCTGCTTGGCTTCGAGCTGAGCGCGGGCGGCCTGGAGGCGGGATTCGAGGGCTTTCACCTGCTTGTGGGCGGGCTGGAGGCCTTCGAGCTTGAGGCCTTCGATGGAGGTGACGAGTCCGGTGATGTCCTGCTGGAGGCTGAGGATGAAGGGGTCGCGGCTGACGCGGCTCTTGATTTCCTCGGGGATCTGCGGGATTCCGCTTTCGTGGTTCTTCTGGGCTTCGCGGATCTTGATGCGGGTTTCGATGTCCTTCTGCTGACCGGTGAGCTCGGAGAGCTTGGTGTTGACGAGTTCGAGCTTGATGTTGGCTTCGGTCAGTCGCTGATCGACCGAGTCGACCTTTTTGTCGCGGATGAGGTTGGCCTGGGCGGCCTGGAGGAGGAGCACTTCGCGTTTGGCGTCCTCGATGGTCTTGTTGAGGGCGTCGGTACGCTCCTTGAACTGAATGTCGTTCTTGCGGCGGACGCGTTCCATGTGCTCGTTCATGACGAGCTTGACGACGTCGGCGGCTTCTTCCTTGTCCTTCCAGGTGAAGGTCATTTCGATGAGGCGCGTCTGGGTGAGGACCTTGGCCCGGAGGTCCGACTCGAAGGCGCGGAACATCTTAGTGGTGTCGTAGTCGCCGTTGCTCTTCTTGAACCGGTCGGCCCACTTGGGAGCGATGTCGCGGAGCTTCTGGCTGTCGACGACGGACTGGACGAGTTCTTCGGAGGTCATGAGGCGCACCTGCGTCTGCATGAAGGTTCCGACTTCCTCGTTGCTGACCGCGCCGCCGGCGCCGGAGAGTTCCCACGGGCTGGTTTCGGGCGGGAAGCACTCGAAGAGTGCGCGCGGGCGGTACATCGGGTAGGTGTACATCGCGACGTAGTGCGAGATGCCGCCGAGCACGATGCCGGCGGCGAGGGCCCCGGCGAGGAGCCACTTGTTGCGCAGGATCAGCTTCACCGGGTCCACGCCCATGCCTGCGGCGGGGGCGGGCGCGGGCTGGGCCTGCGTCCGGATGTTCTGGCTCATTGTCGTGGGAACCGTCGTCATAGGTCTTTCCTTCCGGGGGCTTGTCGCCCCGCCTCCAACCCCCGCTCGGGCGTGGTGCGCCCGTCGATGTTACTTGGGCATCTTGTCGAGCTTGTCCTTGACCAGCTTGAAGAGTTCGGCGTGACCGGCACCCGCCGAGGCGTTGGGGGCGGCGATCATGATCTTCTCGGCTTCCGCGAGGCACTCTTCGGCGAGCTTGCGGTTGCCGCGAGCGACGTGGTACTCGGCGATGTGCATCAGGACGGTCGCGCGGACGGGGGAGTTTCCGACCTCGGCGAGAGCCGCCTGGAGCGGGAGCATCGCCTTGTCGAGCATGCCGGCCCGGACGTAAACCATGCCCATGGTGTCGTAGATGTCGGCGGAGGACCGGCCGACGTTGAGCATCGCCTGGATGGCGCGCTCGGCGATCGGGACGGCTTTGGCCGGATCATCCCCGCACCTAACCATCATGTACGCGAGGTTGTTGAGGACGTAGGCGTCGTTGGGGAACCACTCGACGGACTGCCGCATGACGCGGAGGCCGTTCTCGCAGTCGTTGGCTTGGTAGTACCGGGCCTGGAGAGCAAGGGCGACCTGCCGGAGGAGGACGGGGTCCTTGATCTCGACCATCATCTTCTCGAACATCGCCGTCGCTTCGGCGCGAGTCTCTTCCTTTTCCATCAGCGTGCCGGCTTTGAAGTACGACGTCCAGCCGGGGATGAGCTTTTCCTTGTCGACGGTGTCGAGGATGAGTGTGACATCCTTGGGGTCCTTGAGCATGCGCTTGATGTCGCCGAACCAGGCCATGATCATGCCGGGCTGGTCGGGGCGGATGCGGCGGATCGAGGAGACGATGTCGCTGATGCCTTCCTTGATCTTTTTCCGCATGATGAGCTGCTTGGCGCGGGCCATGAGCAGCGGCGGCTCGGTGTCCTGCATGTCCTTGACCGCCGCGAGGACGCGGTCGGCTTCGATCAGGTCCGGCTCGGGGGTCTTGGCGTGCAGCAGGTCGAGGTAGCGGGTGACGACCGCGAGCTGCTTGCTGATCTCAAAGGCGCGCTTGTAGTAGCCCAGGGCGCGTTCGTTGAGGCCGGCTTCGCGGAAGAGGTCGCCGGAGTTGAGCAGGAGTCCGACGTCGTCGGGCCGGCGTTCGATGACGGCTTCGATGACGTTGGCGGCGTCCATGTCGCGCTGCTGGGCGAGCAGGTCGCGGACGAGGGTGACGCGGAGCTCGTCGATCATCGGGTTGAACTTGACGGCTTCGCGCATCTGGTTGAGCGCGGACTGGAAGTCGCCGTCCTGGTTGTACATGCGGGCGAGGTCGCGCCGGGCCTGCCAGAAGGTCGGGCGGATCTCGATGGATTTCAGGAAGTCGCGGCGGACCTCGTCGCGGAGCTCGGTGAACTTGAGGTTCATCACGGCGCGGCGGTAGTAGACGAAAGGCTCGTTGGGGAACTTTGCGACCGCGGCTTCGACGAGCTCGGCGGACTTCTTCTCATCGCCGGTGAGGCGGACGCCCTCGGCCTGCTGGAGCATGAGCTGGGGGTCGTTGGTGACGACCTCGCCCATGGCGGCGAGGGTCTTGAGGGCGCCGGCGCCGTCGGCGAGACGGAGCTGGGTATCCACGAGCTTGCGGGCGAAGAGCTTCTCGGCGGTGTCGGCACCGGAGTCGACGATCTTCTGATACAGAGCGCGGGCTTCGGCGACGCCGTTCTGGTTCATGTAGAGGTCGGCCAGAGCGCGATCGGCGTCGAGCGTCTTGGCGGACTGGTACTTGGCGGCTTCCTTGTACGCGGCTTCCGCGTCGTTGATCTGGTTGAGACGCTCCATGAACCGGCCCTTGCCGAGGAACATCTCGGGCGTGAGCTTGGAGGGCTCAACGGACGCGATGTAGTCGTCGAAGACCTTCTTGGCGCCCGAGAGGTTGCCCTGATCGGCGTACCACTGGGCTTCGAGCCCGACGACCTCATCCTTGCCGCCGGTGTTCTTGATCTGCTTGATCATGTCCATCGCGCCCGGGAACTGGCGCATGTCGACGAGAAGCTGGGCGATGGCCATCTGCGTCGGGCGATCGCTGGGACGAAGCTCAAGCTGCTTGCGGCGGTTGGAGAGGGCGAGCTCCTTCTCGCCGTAGCGGGCTTCGAGCTGGAGCCAGAGGTCCTGGATCTCGGCGTCGCTGACGTGGATCTGCTGCTTGGAGCGAAGCTCGTTGAGAGCTTCGCGGCCCTGGTCCGAGCGGACCAGAAGCATCGCCAGAGCGAGAAGCGAGTCGCGGTCGGCGGGCTTCTTGGCGATCGCGCCGCGGAGCATCTCGATGGCTTCGGGGATGCGGCGCTGGCGGACGTACATCTGGGCGAGCATGCGGGCCGCGGGGGGGCCGAAGGTCGGCTTGGTCTGTTCGGCTTCGAGGACGCGGACGGCGTCGGCGAGCTTGCCCTGCGCGTCGAGCAGGCGGGCTTTGAACGTCGCGCCCTGGATCAGGTCGATGTCGCGGCGCGAAGCTTCGGCTTCGAAACGACCGGCTGCGGCGAAGTCCTTGTCGTCCAGAGCGGACATGAACTGGATCTCGATCGCCGCGGCGTTGTTGGGGTCGATCGCGAGGGCTTCCTTGAGGAACTGATCCGCACGCTCGCGAAGGTCGTTGGAACGAAGGACCTGGATCTTGGCGATGAGCTTCTCGATCGCGGGCGCCTGCGTCTGATCGATCATGATGAGGCGCTGCTCGATCGGATCGGAGACCGTCATCATGACCTTCATCTGCTTGAGACGGGGGTCCGAAGCGTCTTTGGCGAGGCCGGCTTCGACGATCGCGAGAGCTTCGGCACGCTTGCCGCGCTGGTCCATGCGATACGCGAGCGCGGGAGCCAGACGGATGTCCTTGGACTCCTCGTAGCCCTTGGTGAGCATCGCGAAGGCCTCGTCGACCTTGCCCTGATTCTCGAGCGCATCACAGTCCAGGAGAAGCTTGGACACGGCGTCGAGCTTGGTGGTGTCGCCGGTCACCATCGCCTTCGCCTTCTCGGCGAGCGAAGCGATCTCGGTCGCGGACCCGGGCAGGAGCTGCTGGGCGCGCTCGAGCAGCGGGATGGCTTCCTGAGCACGACGCTGACGGATGAGGATCTCGGCGAGACGCATCCAGCCGCGTCCGTTGAGAGACTCGCGGGCGATCAACTGGCGGAGCGCGGATTCGGCGACGCCGTCGTTGCTCAGCCGCAAAGCACACTCGGCGAACATCCAGAGACCCTGCGGATCCGAGGAGTTCGTCTTGCGGTTGTACTCGGCGAGCTTCTTGCTCGCCTGGCCGTAGTCCTCCTTGGCGATGTCAAGGTGAGCATCGATGAAGAGCACTTCGGGGGAGTCGACGGGCACGGACTCGGCGAGCTTGCCACGGAACTCGCGGGCCTGCTCAATCAGCACTTTCTTGGCCGCCGGCTCCTGCTCGCGTTCCCAGAGGCGGATCGAGTAGAGGGCGCGGAGGTAGTTGGCCCGCAACCTGTCGGAGAACTGCACGATGCCTTCGAAGCTGACGGGCTTCTGGGGCAACTCGACGAGTTTCTTCAGGATGACCAGGGCTTCGGCTTCCTTGAACCGCTCACCCATCAAGCCGGCTTGCGAGATGAGCACGCGGGTGTCGTCCGGGCGCGCGATCGAGAGCTTCTCGTACAGAGCCGACGCGCGGGTGGGGCCGGTGGTGCTGAACCGCATTTCGAGGGCGGCGAGGCGTCCAACCATGGCGATGTCGACCTTGGCGGGATCGACCTTGTTGAGTGCGGCTTCGAGTTTGTCAAGGCGCTGGGATGCGCCCGCAGCGGCTTCCTTGGCGGCGGCGTCGCGTGCCTCCTCAGACGCGAGCTCGCGGATCATGGATTCCTGCTCGGTGACGAAGACCATCATGTCCCAGAGCTGGCCGTAGACGTCGTCGGGATGTGTCGTGACGAAGTCGGCGAGGATCTGGCGGGCCTTCTGCCGGGCTTCGGTTGCGGCGGTGATGTCCTGCTTGTTGGCGAGGTTGTACGCGCGGCGGTCGTACCAGCGGGCCAGGCCGGTGACGGCTTCGCCGTCGGAGGGGTCGGCGGCGACGGCGGCTTCGAGGTCCGTGCGGGCGCGATTGATCTCTTCCTCGGTCAGGTTGGCGGAGGCTTCGTAGCTCCGGAGCATGGCCATTCCGCTGTACTTGCGGAGGACGTCGTGCGGGCCGGGCTTGGCGGGGTCGAAGAAGCCGAGGGCTTCATCGACGGACCGGACCATCTCGAGGTTGCCGGTGGTGTCACCGGTGCGGTCCTTGATCTCGCGGTGAGCCATCTCCAGCGCGTTGCGGTGGGCGGCGATGTCGGTCTTGAGGGCTCGCCGGGCGAGGGCGACGTTGGCCGCGTAGTAGTCCGCGTACTTGGTGCGGAAGGTGTTCTCCGACTCGGGAGTGACCTTTTCCATGGCCGCGATCCACTTGCGGATGTACTCGGGGTTGGTCTGCTCCTTGTTGACGGCTTTGGAGAGGAGCTTCTCGGCCTTGGAGTAGTCGCCGGCCTCGTAGGCTTTGGTGCCCAGTTCCTCGAGGCGACCGGCGTTGTTGGTCACGTAGAAGTACGCCACGCCGCCGCCGCCCATCGCGACCGTGACCAGCGCGCCCACCAGGATCACCACGAATTTCGTATTCACACGCGAGGCCGCCATTCACCAACTCCTTTTTCGCGCTCCAGACGCGCGATGATTCGCTCGTTTACTTTCCGTCCGCCCCTTCGGCGAGGGGGTACTCGCCCCGCTCGACCTTGAGCCAGTCAGGCACACAACGCATCAGCTCGGGCAGAAGTTCATTCAGCAGTTCCGCCGCACGCTCGACGAACTCCGTTTCGCTCGCCGCGTCCACGGTCGAGAACTGAATCTTCATGTAGTACGCATACTTCGCGGTCTTGTCGAACGCCATGCGCCGCACGTCGAACGCCGTCGTCGCGACCTGGCCGTTGGCCACGAAGAAATAGCCCGCGTAAAGCGGGGTCCCGTCGGGCGCGACGAACTTCGTCACCTGCATCCGAACGTCGCCGATCCCCTTGGGCAGGTTCACCGGCCAGCCGGGCTTGTCGCTCTTGGAGCCGGTGCGCATCCGCAGATAGCCGAGCTTCATCGCTTCGGGATCGCGCGGGTCCGGGACCCAGCGGGAGCGGTCGAGATTGACGGAGAGGATCCGCGGATCCGAGTCGATCTGCCACCCCGCGCCCACCATGCAGCGCTCGGGGACGTGGGGCACGGTGTCGATCGACCCCGTGTAGTAGGCGGAGTGAAGCTGGAGCGACTTGGGCCTCCCGCGCGGATCGGGATCGTTCTTCACGTACCGCCGCGTGAGGTAATTGCTCGTGCCAAGGGTCTTCTCGACCTCGTCGTTCTCGCGAAGGTCAGGGCCCACCGCTGACCAGCTGTCCAGCGCGGTCGGCGAGATCGCCATCAGCGCCCGGCCGTCCTCGGGATAGATCGGAAGCTTGACCGTCACGAACCCGCCGAAGACGATCGCGGCGTTGACCGCCGCCGAGCTGAGCGTCAAGGTGAGAAGCGTGA
>JBIKTT010000048.1:0-9052 GCA_044347925.1 Phycisphaerales bacterium | reverse complement strand
GGATGACGCCGGCGATGCCGGGCAGGGTGAAAGCGGCTTTGTTGAGCGCCATGAGAGCGATCAACAGGAAGGTGTTGAGGGCGAGGGCGAGGGTTGAGACCAGGCCGCAGGTGAAGTAGTAGACGATGAGGAAGCCGGCGCAGATGGCGAAGGAGATGTAGCCGGCGTTGAGGCCTCGCTGGAGGTTGTCGCGGCCGAGGGTCGGGCTCAGGATCGACTGGCTGATGGGTTCGGGGCTGAGCTTGGCCTGGAGGGCGCCGGCGACGAGGACCTTGATGACGTACTGGCGTTCGGAGTCGGAATCGACGCCGGTGATGTTTCCGTTTCGGGAGATGGCGTTGAGGAGGCGCGGGGCGGTGTAGACCTCGTCGTCGAGGACGATGGCCATGTTCTGGCCGACGTGGCGGGCGGTGAGGTCGCCGAGGAGGACCGAGCCGACGTTGTCCATCGTGAAGGCGATGGCGGGCTTGCCCATCTCGTCGCGCGAGTCCATGGCGTTGGAGACGGCCCAGTTGCCGCTGGCGCCGGTGAGCTTGGCGCTGGCGGTGTCCCAGCAGAGGAGGTAGTACCCGTCGAGGTAGGCTTCGCCGACGTAGCCCATGCCGGCGAAGAACGCGGCGGGGTTGGCGCGGAGGAGGTCTCGCTGGGAGACCGAGTCGTACCAGCTGGCGATGTCGTTGATCTTGAACCAGCGGGCGTCGGGGCGGCGGGCGACGGCGGGGCCGCGCTCGGCGAGCTCGCGGCGGAGCGAGAGCTCATCGGGGTGGCCGCCTTCGCCGGGCTTGATCGTGATGCGGAACGCGAGCTCACCCGAGCCGCGGAGGAGGCGCATGAGGTCCTGCGGGTCGTCGAGGGTGACGCGCTTCTCGGAGTAGGCCTGGTACGCGGTCGCGACATCCTTGAGCTCATTGGCCCGGAGCGGGAAGCGGGTCAGAAGCTCGTTGAACTTGATGTCCTGCTGGCTGTCATCGAGGACGCGGACCTTGGGGTCGTCGGTCTTGATGGAGCGTTTGACGGTGGGGAGCTCGAGGACGCGGCGGACGGTCTCGGGGGAGATGACGCTTGACGTGAGGGCGTCGACCGCGGCGCGGTACTTGGGGTTGATCTGGGCTCGCTGGGCGATGAGTTCATCGCGGTCGGCGGCCGGGGCTTCGGCGGGGAGAGCGGCGAGGCGGGCGTCCATCGCGGCCAGGGAGTCATAGAGGCCCGCGGCTTCCTTGAGCTTGTCGGCCAGGAGGGCGCGACCGGAAGCCAGCGCGGTGATCGCGGCGTCGCGTTCGGCGGCGGGAAGCGCAAAGACCTGCTGGAGTCGGCCGGGGGTCGGGCGGAACTCGCCGAGCTTCTGGACGGCTTGGTCGAACTCCTGACGGAGCTTCTTGACCGCGTCGCCGGGGAGCGGCATCGTGATTTCGATGCGTTCAGCGCCGAGCTGCGTGACGGCGATCTCCATCACGCCCTTGGGGTCGATGCGTTCCTTGACGGCGTCGATGACGCGGCCGACGACGGAGGTGCTGTCCTCGCCGGGCCCGACCTGAACGTTGTAGACGAGGCTGATGCCGCCGGCGAGATCTCGGCCGTAGCGGATCTGTTTTTCGGGCGGCCAGATGAACCAGGCGCAGGCCGCGAGGACGACGACTTGCAGGAGAATGCGCTTCCAGAGGCTCGACATCGTGTTGCTCGTTCCGTGTGGGCGCGGGGAGTGGTCCCCGCGCGATCTTCCGAAGGTCCGGTGCGGGACCGATCAGGAGTTGGCGGTTTCTTTCTTGGTTTCCTTGGTCTCGATCGTGGCGACGGCGCCGTCCTTGGCTTTGGTGGAGCGGAGGACCGTCTGGACCGCGGACTTGACGTACCGGGCTTTGCCCTCTTCGAACTTGATGATCACCTCGGTCTCGCGGATGTCGGCGACGATGCCGATCTCTCCGCCGATGAGCTGGACGGTGTCACCCTTGCTGACCGAGTCGAGGAGCTCCTGCCGCTTCTTCTTCTCGGCTTTGCCCGTGCGCCACTGCATGAAGATCATGAACGCGAAGACCGCGACGATGATCCAGAGGAAGCCAAAGCCGGGGGGCGGCGCGGCATTGGGGCCGGTGCCGGCGGGGGTTCCGGTGCCTGCGGTGGGCGTGTTCGGGATCGCGCCGCCCTGCGTCGCCGCGGGAACGGGCCCGCCGAGGGACTGGTTGCTCGGGTTGCCTTCCTGAGCGAGGATCAGGACCGGGGAGTGGGTCAGCGGGCTGGCTTGCGAGCCGGTCCAATCGAGATGCAGCATTGGTGTTTAACCTTTGTTTGGGTCTACCGTCATTGCCAAGGGGGAACGGTAGGCGTTTGGGACCGGTTTTTCAGGGGCGGCCCGATGCGGGGCTTCAGCCAAGACCGGGGGCTGCGACGGGCCAGCGGTGGAGGAATCCGGCCCAGTCGTCGGTGGGAATCGTGGCTCGCAGGTCGGCCATGAAGCGTTGGAAGTGGCGCAGGTTGTGAAGCGTGACGAGGATGGGTCCGAGCATCTCCTCGGCCATGAAGAGGTGGCGGATGTACCCGCGAGAGAAGAAGGGGAGGCCCTCGCCGGCGGGGCCCTTCATCGCGTAGCGGCTTGGCGTGCAGGCCGGGCAGTCGCAGGTCGCGTCGATCGGGGCTTGCTCTTTGGCGAACTTGGCGTTCCGCAGGCGGATCTGGCCGCTCGGGGTGAAAGCGTTGGCGTTGCGGCCGTTGCGCGTGGGGAGGACGCAGTCGAACATGTCGACGCCCGCGCGGACGGCGGCGAGCAGGTCGCGTTCGTAGCCGACGCCCATGAGGTAACGCGGCTTCATCTCGGGCATGAGCGGGGCGGTGTGGCGGACGACGGAAGCGATCTGCTCGGGGCCTTCGCCGACGGCGACGCCGCCGATGGCGTAGCCGGGGAGGTCGATGTTGCAGATGCGTTCGACGCACCATGAGCGGGCGGCCATGTCGGTGCCGCCCTGGATGATGCCGAAGAGGGACTGCTCGGAGGGGCGGGTGTGGGCTTGCTTGCAGCGTTCAAGCCAGCGGACGGTGCGCTCGTTGGCGATGGCGACGCGCTGGGCGTGGTCGTATTTGTGGTCGCGGCGAAGGACTCGGGCGAGGCGCGGGTCGGCGGGCGCGTCGGACGGCGTGTCGGAATGGCCTGGCTCGGGCGCGGACGCGGGGTTTGACGGCGGGCAGTCGTCGAAAGCCATCATGATGTCCGGGCCGAGGAGGTTCTGGACGCGGATGGACTCTTCGGGCGTCATGCGGATCATCTTGCCGTCGATGATGGATTTGAACGTGACGCCGTCATCATCGACGGAGTTGGTGTCGGCCATCGAGTAGGCTTGGTAGCCGCCCGAGTCGGTCAGGATCGGGCCGTTCCAGGACATGAATCGGTGGACGCCGCCCATCTCGGCGATGAGGTCCGGGCCGGGGCGGAGGAGCAGGTGGTAGGTGTTGTTGAGGAGGATCTGGGCTCCGGTCTCGGCGACCAGATGCGGGAGGATGCCCTTGACCGAGCCGCGGGTGCCGACGGGCATGAACGCGGGCGTGTCGAACGATCCGTGAAGGGTCGTGACGCGTCCGACGCGGGCGCCGGTCGTCGCGGAGCGGGCGGAGATGGCGAAGGACAGAGCCGGAGGAGGAGGCACGGGGCAGTCTAGCGCAAAGCTAGGCCGATAGTGGTCCGCCGCATTCCGGGCAGGTGTTCTCGCTGAGGCCCGCCTTGGGGTAGCCGCACGAGGGGCAGAGAAGGGCCTGCTCGAGGGCACGCCGGCGGATTCGGGCTTCGAGCGTTGAGCGCGTGAACGCAAAGCCGATCGTGACCGCTCCGGCGAGGCCGAAAGCCAAGCCGAAAAGCTCGGCTGTCTGGCCGCTTCGGAATCCTCGGGGTGTGGGGATGAGCAGGAAGTGAGCTTCGCAGTCCGCACACCGGCAGCCGACGTACGGGGTGAAGATCCGGTTGATGAGGTCGCGCGGGATGGAGCCGCCTCGCGTGAACGGCCAGAACGCGGCGGAGCAGAGGAGCAAAGCGGCCCCGACGAGGGCAGTGAGCCTGAAGCGAGATCGGGAGCTTTCTGGCGACATGTTGCTCATGGGTCACTTCGGCCACGGCGAGCGACTGGTTCCATTGTCGGCGAGGGCGTCCGCCGCGTCCCAAAGGATCAGTGCGGAGAAGCGGTCGGGGCGGCCCATGTGGACGATGGTGTTGTGGAGCATCGTTTCGGCGTAGAGGCGGGCGTCGGTGCTCAATGGGTCGCCGGCTCGTGACGCTCGATCGAGGAAGACGTGGATCGCCCAGGGGTGGTTGGTGGCGTTGTCGGGCTGGATGTTCGCGAGGGTCCACTCGACGGCGGCGTCAAACAGAGGACCCGAGCCCTGAGGGTCCGCAAGCGGGCTTTGGCGAAGTCGCCACGACCAGCCGTGAAGCCCGGCGAGCTCCTTTTCCGTTTCCTGCTCGAGCGCCCACGCTTGGGGCAACGCGAAGAACGGCGGTTCGCGCTGGGGTGGCTCGGCGGTCGCGCCCGACCAGCTCCAAAGCCAGGGCTCCGTTGTCGTCGGGTTTGGCAAGCCGAGGATCCGGGCGAGCAGGAACGCATCCCAGACGCGGCGGTGTCCGGCTTCATCGGCGAACGTGTCGGCGAACGCTTGCTTCTCGGCGAGAGACGCTTGGCGGAGGATCGGCGTGCCCGCGAGGACGGGCTCGGCGATGCGGCGGAGGCGGCGCGACCAGTCGGCGAGGTTGGTGGTCATCTGGGCTTCCCGCCAAAGTGCTCGACGCGGCACTCGGGCTGTTCGAGGGGGCTGACGAGGCCGCGAGCGGCGCGGACCGGCGTGCCCTTGAGGAATCGCGGGGCGCCGGCGTTGTCGGCCCATGCCCCCGGGGCGCGGGTCGGGTGCCACTGGTGGTAGACGATCGCGGAAGCGACGCCGACGGCGGCGGGGTGGCCTGCTTGGTACAAGCGGCGGCCGAGGTCGTCATCCTCCGCGCCCCAGCCGATGTACTCCTCGTCGAACCCGTTGACCTCGCGGTACGCCGCGAGGGTGCAGGAGAAGTTGGCGGAGAGGAGCTTGGGCTTGTGCGGCTTGCCGAGGCCCAAGCGGCGGAGGATGAGGGCTCGCCGGTAGCGGCGGTCGCGGTCGCTCAGGGTGCGCCACTGGTCATCGGTGATGGACGCGGGCGGGTCGCCGCGGAGGACGGCTCGTTCGTCGAACGCTTCGGTCGGGGCTTGGTCGAGGTCGACGCGGAAGCCGACGACGATCTTTCCGCCGGCGCCGAGGGCTTCGTGGCGGTCGAGGCAGGCCGGAGCGGGGGCGCAGTCGCCATCGAAGAAGACCAGACGGGTTTCCGGCGGCAGCTCTTCGGGGAGCGTTCGCACGGCGTTGTTGCGAACCTGCGGGGAGCGGCTTTGGCCGGTGTGGGCGCGGCGGACGAGGGTGATCGCGAGGTTGAACTCGGCGGAAGCACCTTGGACGCAGGCGGCGAGGTCGTCCCCGTCACCGTCGCAGGAGACGACGATGGCGTCGGGCTTCCTGAGCGAAGCGGAAGCGGCGAGCAGCGACCGCCGCAGGTGGCGGGTGGTGTGGGTGATGAAGATGACCGCGAGAGGGGACAAGCGGTGAGTTTATGGAGGGGAAGGGGCGCGGGTTGCTCACGCTCCCGAAACCTCTCGCAGGCGTGCTTGGAGCAGTTCGCGCTCGGGGGTTGAGCAGGGGAGGTCCAGGGCGCGGCGGAAGCAGAGGGCGGCTTCGGCGTTTCGGCCGGCGCGGCGGAGGATCTCGCCGCGGGTGGCTTCGATGAGGTGGTAGCGGAGCGAGAGGCCCGAGACGGGGATGGCGTCGATGGCGGCGAGACCGGCGTGGGGGCCGTGGAGCATGGCTTTCGCGGCGGCGGCGTTGAGGAGGACGACGGGCGAGGGTTTGAGGCGGGCGAGGAGGTCGTACAACCGGACGATCTGGGTCCAGTCGGTGTCGGCGAAGGTCGCCGCGGCCGCGTGGCAGCTTGCGATGCCTGCTTCGAGGCCGTAGGGGGTGAGGCGGTCGCCGATCGTGGAGCGGGCCAGGTGCCAGAAGCCTTCGCCGATGGCGAGCTTGTCCCAACGGTCGCGGTCCTGCTCTTCCATAAGCACGATGCCGCCGGTGGCGCTGGTGCGGGTGCTCAATCTTGACCAGAGGAAGCTTGCCAGCGCGGCGAGGGCGTGGACATCGCAGCGGAAGTCCGCGGGGACGATCGTGCTTGCGAGGAGTTGTTGGAGCAGGCGGCGCGATTCTTCGAGCAGCTCACGGCGGGTGAACTGGTCGCCGTCGTGGCCGGAGTATCCCTCGTTGATGAGGAGGTAAAGCGTGTCGAGGACCGTCGCGAGGCGAGCGGGGACTTCCTCTTCGCGAAGGTCGAACGAAGCTCCCGAGTCGCGGAGGGTTCGCTTGGCGCGGGTGAGGCGCTGTTCGGCGGCGGCGGGGGAGAGGATGAACGCCCGCGCGATCTCTTCGGTGCCGAACCCGGCGCCGAGGGCGAGGGTGAGGATGACCTGGTCGCGTGCGTCCAGGAGCGGGTGGGCGCAGAGGAGCATGAGGCGGATCGGGTCGTCGGTGTTCGGGCTTGTGGTTTCGCGCGAGTCGGCCCATGCGGCGAGGTCGCGCTGTGCGGCGTCGTGGCGGCGGTCGCGGCGTGCGAGGTCGAGTGCTTTGCGCTTGGCGACCAATGTGAGCCACGCGGCGGGGTTGTCGGGGATACCGGAGAAGCGCCAGTGGTGGAGAGCGGCGAGAAGCGTGTCGCTGACGATGTCGTCGGCGAGGTCGAGGTTCCTGGGGCTGAGGCGTTTGACGAGGGCGGCTCGGAGGCGTGCGGATTCCTGCCGGAAAAGGCGGTCGGCGAGGGTGCCGACCGCCCTTTGCTCGGCGTGGATGGGTTCGGGCTGGCCCGGCGCGTCGGTCACTGCATCTCGTCGATGCGGCGGACGTGGGTGGCGCAGCCGTACTTGGCGTGCGGGGAGGAGCGGGCGATCGCGACGGCTTCGTCGTAGGACGCGGCGTTGATGATGAAGTAGCCGCCAAGGACTTCCTTGGTTTCGGCGTAGGGGCCGTCGGTCAGGACGGCTTTGGCGCCTTTGCCGGTGAGGATCTTGCCCCCCTCCTCCGCGAGCTTTTGCCCGCCGACGAGCTTGCCTTCCTTGCCCATCTGCCCGGCCCAGCGGCCGTATTCCTGGATGAGCTCCTGCATCTGCTGCGGGGTCATCTGGGCGTAATCGGAGGGGTTTTCAAAGAGCATCAGCATGAACTTGGCCATGGTCGGTTCTCCGCACCAGCAGGGTTGAGGATGGGCGGTGGTGCTTCGCCACAGCATAACGACGCGTGGGCTGGCGACCTCCGACAGAAATCCGGTGGAATCCGACGATTTTCTTTGGCTATGGGTGCGGCGGATGTTCGGAGCGGGTTGGCGGCGCAACAATCGTGCTATGAACGTGCTGAAGACGATCGCGGAGCTTGATGCGTGGCGGGGAGAGGTCGGAGCGTGCGTGCTCGTGCCGACGATGGGGGCGCTGCACGAGGGGCATGCGTCGCTGGTGAAGCTCGCAGCGCAGAGCGGCTTGCCCGTCGTCGTGAGCGTGTTCGTGAATCCGACGCAGTTCACGGAAGCGGTGGACTATGACCGGTATCCGAAGACGCTCGACGCGGATGTGGCGATTTCGCAAGCGGCGGGGGGGCACGCCGTGTGGGCTCCCGGGGTTGAGGATGTGTATCCGAACGGGCGGGACGCCGGTGTGCCGGAGTTGCCCCGCGTCGCGACGGCGCCGGGGCTTGAGGATGCGTTCCGGCCGGGGCACTTTGCCGGAGTGTGCCAGGTCGTGCTTCGGCTGTTCCGAGCGGTGAAGCCCGTCGCGGCGGTGTTCGGCGAGAAGGACTGGCAGCAGCTCGCGGTGGTGCGAGCGATGACGGCGATGCAGAACGGCGGGGGCGGCTTGCCTGTGGAGATCGTGCCGAGCCCGACGATGCGGGATGCGGACGGGATGGCGATGTCGAGCCGGAATCGGTTCCTGACGGCGCAGGATCGGAAGCGCGGGCTTGCGATCAGCCGGGCATTGCGGGCGGCGGTGGCAGAAGCGGACGCCGCGAAAGCAGAGAGCGTGATGAAGCGGGTGCTCGGGGAAGAGGGGATCGTGCCCGAGTACGCGGTGGTGCGGGATGCGGAGACGCTCGAAGCGCCGTGGGCTGGAAAGCCGGTGCGGCGGCTGATCGCGGCGCGGGTGGGCACGGGGCCGGGTGCGGTGCGGCTGATCGACAACATGTGAGGGGGCAACTCCTACGCTTGGGCATGAATGAGGATGGCACGGGGCGAGGAGATCCGAGCGTGAATGCACCCGACGCCCGGGCGCCCGGAGGTCGTCAGGAATGGTTCTCGCCGGTGGATCCTCGGCCGGGGATGGGCGAGGCGCAAGGCCTTCGGTTCTCGTGCACGATGTGCGGGAATTGCTGCACGGGGCCGGAGGGGTATGTGATCGTCAGCGATGAGGAGTGCGCGAAGCTCGCGGCGCGGTTCGGCATGCCGCTTGAGGACTTCCTCCGCGACCACACGCACATGATGATGCACGGGCGCTCGCTCAACGAGCGGGCGGTGGTGATCGACGGGGTCACGAAGCACGACTGCATCTACCTGGATCGGGAGAAGTTCCCGGGGAAAGCCGTCTGCGGCGTGTACGAGGACCGGCCCAAGCAGTGCCGCACGTGGCCGTTCTGGCCGAGCATCCTGCGCGAGAAGGTGACGTGGGAAAGAGCCAAGCGGACCTGTCCCGGGATCGACAAGGGGAACCTGGTGCCCGTCGAACAGATCCGCATTCTGAGGGATTCGTGCTCGATCTGAGCGGAGGAGCGGCGGCCGGACCATGGACCTGCTGATCCTGTTTGTCGGAGTGCCGGTGGGTCTTTCCGCGCTGATGGCGTGTTCGCTGTGGCTTGGGTTTCGGTGGGATCGTGCTCGCGGGCGCTGGCGATGCCCCAGGTGCTGGTACGACCGGCACGACGCGGTGGCGGAGGGCGGCGAGATCGGCGCGTGCCCGGAATGCGGTCACAAGCC
>JBIKTT010000047.1:0-9153 GCA_044347925.1 Phycisphaerales bacterium | reverse complement strand
AGGTCCAGCCGCTTGCCGCGGTCAAAGCCGGCGCGGCCGGTGTCCGGGCTTGGCTTGACCTTCGCCCACTCCTCGTCGGGGAAGCAGAACGCGGCGGAAAGCTCGCGGGGCCGATCTCCGCGATAGTTGTAGAAGATCACCGAGTCCCCGGCTTTCACGCGGGAATCCGCGATGTCCTGCGGCAAAGCTCCGATCGCCGTGGGGATCACGAACTCGTCGCCCTTGAGCGTGTCGCCCGAGGGCGCGTCGTAATACGCCTGGATCGCTTCGGCTGCGCTCGCGGCTGTCCGCGCCGTGCCGGCGGTCAGGCAGTCGTACGCCTGCTTGACGCGTTCCCACCGGTGGTCGCGGTCCATCGCGTAGTACCGGCCCGCGACGGTCGCGATCCGTCCCACGCCGATCTGGGCGCACTTGGCTTCGACCTGCTTGGTGAACCCGAGCCCGGTGTACGGCCCGGTGTCCCGGCCGTCGGTGAACATGTGCAGGTAGACGCGGTGGGTCAGGCCGAGGGTCTTGCAAGCCACCAGGATCGCGTAAAGGTGCTCGAGCAGGCCGTGCACGCCCGCGTCGGAACTGATCCCGAAAAGGTGGAGCGAGCCGCCCTTCACCTTTGCCCGTTCGATCGCTTCCCGGATCGCCTGGTTGGTTTCAAGCCCGGCTTCGCACGCCGAGGTCATGACCAGCGACTCCTGGGGCACCACGCGGCCGGCACCGATGTTCTGGTGGCCCACCTCGCTGTTCCCCATCGTGCCAGCCGGCAGGCCGACATCCACACCACTCGTCTTGATCAGCGTCTTGGGCCATTCCCGCCGGAGCATCGCGTCCGTCGGCGTCAGGCCCCGGTCCGAAGCGATCTTCGGCGCGTTGAACGCGTCGTGCGATGGGTTGGGATTCTCGCCCCAACCGTCCCGGATGATCAAAACCAGCGGCGTGTTCTTCGGCATCCCCGACTTTACGCCCGCATCTCCCGTCCGCGATACGATCCGCAGACCCGGGAGATGAGTGTTTGGAGACGCCCCGTCAGGATCAGCGACCGCCGTCGGACGGCAAAGCCGTTCCGGACGCGCCGCGCGATGAAGATCTTCGCGTCACGGTCGTCACACCCTCTCGTGGGGCGATCGTCCCGGACGCGCCAAATGACGCGTTCGACTCCCGCATGACCGCCGAGATCGGTTCGAGCCTTTCGGGCGGCACCTCAGGAAACATCGCCGCCACCCCGACCCGGCTGCTCTCGGCTCGGTTCCTCGAAAGCGAGACCGTCGACTTCACCAAGACATCCGTGCCCGGGGCACCTGACAAACTCCCCGAAGTCGAGGGATACGACGTCCGCCGCCGCATCGGTCAGGGCGGCATGGGCGTGGTGTTTGAGGGCGTTCAGCAAGCCACCGGCCGCCCCGTCGCCATCAAGTTCATGCTCGACGGAAGCATGGACGCCGCCGCCGCCCGCAAACGTTTCGAACGCGAGATCGACGTGGTCGCGGGCTTGCAGCACCCCGGCATCGTCTCCATCGTCGACGCCGGCGTCCGCAAGGGCCGGTACTTCTACGTGATGGAGTTCGTCTCGGGCAAGCCCCTGGACGAAGCTCTCAAGCCGGGCTCCTGCGAGATCCGCCACGCTCTTGATCTGGTCGCCCGGATCTGCGACGCCGTCGATTACGCACACCAGCGCGGCGTGCTTCATCGCGACCTCAAGCCAAGCAACATCCTCATCGACGCCAGCGGCGATCCGCACCTCTTGGACTTCGGCTTGGCCAAACGCGTCGACGGCACCGGAACGGCCAACGCCGCCGGTGGGGTCGGGGGCGCCCACGGCCGCATGGGCGTCACCATCGCCGAACCCGGCCAGCTCGTCGGCACCGTCGCGTACATGTCACCCGAGCAGACGCTGGGCAAAGCGGGCGCGGTGGGCGTCCGATCCGACGTCTACGCGCTCGGCGTGATCGCGTACGAACTCGTCACCGGTCAGCTTCCGGTCGACATGGAAGGCTCGATCCGCGAGGTGCTCACGCGCATCGCCGAGAAGGAGCCCGCGCGAGCATCCGCGATCCGAGCCGGCGTTAGCCGCGACCTCGACGCGGTGCTCCTCAAAGCCCTCGAAAAGAGCCCGGCCCGTCGCTACGCGACCGCGGGCGAATTCGCGCAGGATCTCAGGCTTTATCTCACCGGAATGCCGGTGTCCGCTCGCAACGTGGGCGTGATGGGCCGGTCGTGGCGTTGGGTGCGGCGCAACCAGACGCTCGCGTCCGTCATCGCCGCCGCCGCCATCATCCTCGTCACCGTATCGACATGGCTCATCGCGCAGATCATCGTCGAACGCGACCGGGCCAAAGCCGAATCCGTCGACGCCCGCGAAAGCTTGGAACTGCTCAACGGAGGGATCAATCCGGGCAACGCCGAAGCCACCGGCGAGATCACCGTCGTCGACCTCATGGATCGCACCGCCGCGCTGCTCGACCAGAACCCCCCGACCCGCGACATCACCGAAGCCCGCGTCCGCGAGATCATCGGAACCGCGTACCGCAACTTCGGCGAGTATCCCAAAGCCATCGCCAGCCTCGGCCGAGCCCTCCAGATCCGCGAAAAGCACCCCGAAAGCAAAGCCGAACTCGCGGACTGCCTCCACAACCTCGCCGCGACGCTTTGGTGGGACGGTCGCTACGACCAGGCCGAACCGCTCTACCAGCGGGCGCTCGATATTCGCCGCCAGATCTTCCCGGGCGACAACCAGAAGGTCGCTTTCAGCCTCACCCACCTCGCCGCGTGCAGGCTGAGCCAGCGGCGGATCCTCGAAGCCCGCGACCTGCACCAGCAGGCGCTCGACATGCGGAGACGCCTGCTCGGAGCTGAACACGAAGAAGTTGCGGGGTCGCTCAACAACCTCGCCAAGACCTACGTCGAGTCCGAGGACTTTGACAAAGCCGAGGACCTGTTCAGTCAGGCTCTTGAGATGATCGTCAAGCTCAGGGGCGAGCGATTCGGCGGCACCGCTTCCACGTCCATCAACCTCGCCCAGTGCCTCTTTGAACGCGGTGATTACCAAGCCGCTCGCGACGCCGCCGAGCGAGCCCGCGTCATCCTCGCGTCCCTCTTCCCACGTGGCCATCACCGCGTCGCTTCCGCCATGGTCGCCGTCGCAAGAGCGGAACTCGCCCTCGGCGACACCGCGACCGCCAGGTCCCGCGCGACCGACGCCAAAGCCATGTACGAGAAGTACGCCCGCACCAAGCACCAGGAATACGCCGAAGCCCTCGTCGTCCTCGGCAAATCCACCGCCGCCATCGAGTCCCCCGCAGCCGCCGAACCCTTCCTCCGGCAAGCTCTCGAAGTCGTCGAAGCCGCGACGCCCTCCTCCAAGCTCCGCGTCGCGAGCGTCAAAGCCGATCTCGCCGAACTCCTCCAAAAGCTCGGAAAGATCGACGAAGCCCGCGAACAGATGCTCGCCAGCGTCAAGCTCGTGCGCGAGGAAGCCGGCGAAGATTCCAAGACGTTCGCCAAGGCGCAGCAACGATTGAGTCAGCTCACGGCGTCAGCCCGCTGATCCGCACGCTGCTCTATCTGCAGATTTTGGGGCCCTTTGATCAGCGACGACGACGGCGAGCCGCCGCGGCGATCGCGACCAGCCCGACCGAAGCCACGCCCGGCGTCGGAACGTCGACGAAGGTCGCGCCCTCGATCTCGACGCTGTAGATGCCGCTGGTGCCCGTCCCAGTCCAGCCCGTGTGCGGACGCGCCGCCCCCGGACCGTCCGGACCCGAGATCTCGCCGATGTCTTCCCCGAATGAGAAGATCTGACCGCCGCCGCTGGTCGGACGCCAGCCGTTGCTCGTGATCACCAGAGCGTACACCCCGGGGTTGTTGACCGACGCGCCCGTGCCATCCGTCGCCGCGAACGTCAGCCGAGGACGGAAGTCCTCTGCGCTCGAGTCCAGGTTGCCCAAGAGCCCGAACGCCTCGTTCGCCTGCGTCACGTTGAACAGGTACATCGAAGCGTTGAACTGCGCGGTCACCAGCGTGAACGAGAACTCCGCTGGATCCGTGATCCGGATCAGGTACATGTCTTCGTAGTCCGGCCGGCCAAACCCCTCCGAAAGCGACCCGGCCAGCGTGCGAAGCTGGCCCGTTCCCAGGATCACCTGCGCCGCGGAGACCGTGCTCCCGGCGTCCGTACCGCCCTCGACCCAGTCAGGACCGGCCAAAGCCATGGACGGGATCGCGGACAGACTCAAAGCCACAATCAGACGCGCGTTCTTCACGAGATACCTCCGGGGCAGGGTGCCGCCAGAGGCAACATGCAGCAAAAACCGCGACTCGGCCACCCAATCTCGCGGAAAGTCACCAAAAACCCGCACAAGCTGCGCCGGCTCAACAAAACGTTCGGATTTTGGAAGGTCATGAAACGTGTTAGTGGTCGTGCTGCGTCGGCATCGTCGGAAGGTCACCCTCCCCGAAAATCCGGAACTCTTTCCGCCGCAGGATCTGGCCCGCAAGCGTCACGTCCTCGACCGAAAGGGCGATGGTCGGTGTCCCGTTGGGCCGCAGCATCAGCGGGTACGCGAACTGGATCGAAAGCTCCGCCGCCAGCAGCGAGATGCACAGGCTGCTCAGCGTGTGACCCTTCGAAAGCTCAACGACCAGCACGTCCTTCTCGCTGTACGGCAGGTTCTGTTCCTTGAGGATCCGCCGGGCCGAGAACGCGTGGTTCGTGATGATGCGGACGACCGCGTGGTCCGTGGCATCGTGCACGGCGAGCGCACAGATCTGGCACTGGCTGCCGTTGAACGCATTGACCAGGTCGTACAGCTTGCCGACCTTGTTCGTCAGAAACACGCTGAACTGCGTGACGACCGGCGGCGCGTATCCCTGAGTGGTTTCAAGACCTGATGAAGCTTGGCTCATGGCGGTGCTATCCCGCCCGCGCCGTCTGACAGTGTCAGCACCGCGAGGGCTCCGAGTCCTTCGTGCAACGGGCCGGTGAGGGCCCGAGTTCGCTCCTTCTCGTCCGCCGGGCGCGCCGCTCACCCACGAGGGCCGCCCTGCCGCCCTTAGATTACCGGTCCCGAAGCCCGGACGCAAGAGAAGAACAGTTGAAACCTCCAAAAATGTGCTTGGGCACCGGAACAAGGCACGAAGCCGGGCGACCCATCTCCGTGTCGCTTACCGTCCACGGATGTCCGCAGGACCCGAGGAGATCGCGGAAGGCGTGCGCCGGCTTGCCGAGGGGCGGCTGGTGGCGTTCCCGACCGAAACCGTCTACGGGCTGGGCGCCGACGCACTGTCCGGCGCGGCCGTTCGGCGGGTCTTTCAGGCCAAGGGCCGGCCCTCGCACAACCCGTTGATCGTGCATGTCTCGGACCTCGCGATGGCGCGTCGGCACGCGGGTGAGTGGCCGCGGCCCGCCACCGCGCTCGCCGAGCGATTCTGGCCCGGCCCGCTCTCGATCATCGTCCCGCGCGGCGAAGCGATTCCGACCGAAGTCACCGCGGGCGGGACGACCATGGCGGTCCGCTGCCCCGCCCACCCGATCACGCTCGCGCTCATCGAAGCGTTCGGCAAGCCCATCGTGGGTCCCAGCGCGAACCGTTCCGGCGGCGTTTCCCCCACCGCGGCTTCCCACGTGCGCGGGGCTTTCAGCGAAGCGGAGGTCCTCGTTCTGGACGGCGGCCCGTGCACGGGTGGGATCGAATCAACCGTCGTCTCCGTCGCGGGCGGGCACGCTCGCATTCTGCGCCCTGGCTTGATCACGCCTGCGGAGATCGAAGCCGTGCTCGGCGCGGGTAGCGTCGATGCCGCTCCGCACGCGCCCGCTTCCGGCCCGCTCGAAAGCCCGGGGCTTCTCGGCGTGCATTACGCTCCGACGACGCCCGCCAAGCTTGTCGGGCCCGGCGACTGGGCGAAGGTCTCTGGGCCGGGCGTCACGGTTTCGACCCGGGAAGACGCTTTGATCCGCATGCCGGCGAACGCTCGCGGGTACGCCGCGCACCTCTACGCGGCGCTCCGCCAAGCCGACGCGATGAACGCTCCGGCGATCTTCATCGAGGACCCGCGACCCGCCGCGGATGACGGCGAGGGGGCGCTCTGGGCCGCGATCATGGACCGCCTCACCCGGGCGACCACACCGTTCGGATCCGCCGTGGGCTGAACCCGGGGTCCGGGCACGGCCGCCATCGGGACTTCGCCGAGCCACATACCGTCTGGTCGAATGTGGCGCGGAATCTCGCTTGCCAACAAGTGCTTGCTTCTCTTCGGCGGAGCGGTGGTCCTGGTCGTGCTGATCGCGATGGCGGCGCCGTGGCTGCGCATGAGCAATCTGGTCGACGAGGGCCAGCTCGACGTCTCGAGAGCGATGGCGCTCTCGTGGGAAGCCGTCGAGCCGGACTCGCCGCCCCCCGCTCCAGGACGAGAGGGCGCGCCCCGCACCCTCGCCGGCGTCTACGCGGCCAAGCTCACGCTTGAGCAGGCCCGCGATGTCGGGCGTGGCAACGACTTCATCAGTCGAGCCGTGGAGCGCCTCGTCGAGAGTCCATCCCTTGTCGACGTGCAGGAGAGCAGTTGGCTGAGCACGCAGCGCGAGTATCGGTACGCCCGCGCCGTCCGAAACGACGAGGGCGAGCTGACCGGCATGATCGTGCTCGAACGCCGAAGCATCGAAGCGGGCGCGATGCTCCTGGTGAACTCCGGGTACCTTCTCTCCGCCGGCGCCTTCGTGCTCATCATCGCCGTGCTTCTCTTCTACGTGATCACCCACAAGCTGGTGCTTTCGCCGGTCCGGGCGCTCCGCGAGACGTCCGAGCGGGTCCGCGAGGGTGACCTGACCGCGCGTTCGGACATCCGCACCGGTGACGAGTTCGAGGAACTCGCCGAAGCGTTCAACCAGATGCTCGTGGATCTCTCCGCTTCGCAGGACCAGCTCCGGGCGATCAACCGGGCGATGGACCTCAAGCTCACCGAGCTTTCGGAGATGAACACGACCCTGCATGACGCGGCCAAGCTGAAGGGGGACTTCCTCGCGAACATCAGCCACGAACTCCGCACCCCGCTCAACAGCATCATCGGGTTCGCCGAGCTTCTCATGGAGTTCGCCCGCGCCGACGCTTCCGTGCCCGAACCGCTCCCCTCGGCGGTCAAGCGGCTCCGCTACCTCGAGAACATCCACACCGCGGCCCGCACCCTGCTCGAGATGATCAACGAGCTACTCGACATGGCCAAGCTCGAGTCCGGCAAGATCGACCTGCACGTCGACAAGATGAACGTCCGCGACACGTGCGAGGGGCTGCTCGGACTCATCTGGCCCCAAGCCGATCGCAAGGGCATCACGCTCAAGCTCGAAGCCGGCGACGACCTGCCCGTCGTGCAGACCGACGTCAAAAAGTTCCAGCAGATCATCTTCAACCTCCTCAGCAACGCGGTGAAGTTCACCGACCCCCCCTCCAAGACCGGCCGCCCCGCCGAGACCATCACCCTCCGCGCCGAGAAGCTCACCGGCGTCGCTCCCGGGGGCGAACAAGCCGAGCAGATCCGCGTCAGCGTCATCGACACCGGCCCGGGCATCCCGCCCGATGAGCACGAACGCATCTTCGAGAAGTTCTACCAGCTCGACGGCGGCCATACCCGCGAACACTCTGGCACCGGCCTGGGCCTGGCCATCTGCAAGGAGTTCGCCGCGATCCTGCAGGGTGAGATCCAGGTCGTCAGCGAGCCCGGACGTGGCTCGATGTTCAGCCTCATCATCCCCGTGGCGATCGACGCGGAGGAAGCGGCCGTCCGCAAGCTTGAGGGCAAGTTCCGCGGCGCTCTCGCCGGCCGCCGCGTCTGGTGATTAGCGTTCTCGCCGGACCGCGCCGACGAAGTGCTTGACGCGCACCTCGTCGGGATCGGGCGTCCGTTCGACGAACTCGACCGCGACCACATCGATCCGCTTGGGACGGGCTTGCCAGCCGTTGGCCGCGACAACCGCATCCATCAGCCGGATGAGCTTGCGTGATTTGGAGCGGGTGACGCTGGCTTCGGGCGCGACGGCGGCCGAGGCGCCCGCGGCGTGGGCCGCCCGCCTGCGAGCTTTCACTTCGACGACCACGATGGTCCTTCCGTCGGGATCCTGCGCGAGGATGTCGATCTCGCCCCAGGCGCCGTGCCCTTCGGCGTTGCCGCCAAACCTGAGGTTAACCCCGAGGATCGCGTACCCGCCAGCTTTGAGGAGCTTGACGGCTTCACGCTCGCCGAGCGCTCCGAGCGAACGATCGGCCCACGGCGAAAGAGCCGCGATCACTCCCTTGAGCGTGCTCCAGAGTCCCACGGCGGGCTCCCGTTACTTCGCGCCGGCGTCCGCCGCGGCCAGACCGCCGCGGAGGACGGGCTCCAAGCAGCGTTCGCGGGCGAACTGCATGACGCGCAAGCCCATCGACTCGACGTCGCTGAGGCTCGCGCGGCCCTGAAGCTTGAGCAGGTACTGCTGGATCGCCCGCTCCTGGCGCTGCGCGAAAAGCTCGTTCTCGATGCCAAGCTGCGCGTCATAGAGCGAGACCTTCGGCTGGTCGATCCGCTCCAGCTTGATCCACGCTTTCGTCGACCCGTTATCGATCGGGCCGGCCTGCGTGCCCGGCGCGAGGCCGACCGCGACGGCGTTCACCGGCTTGAAGTTCGTGAGCGTGGCCTGCGCGATGTCGCCGGCGAACTGCGACGAGAAAAGCCCGCCCTTGTCCCGGTTGAAGAGATTGACCGGCTTTTCCGCGACGGTGGCGAATTCCTCGCCCGCCGCGAGGGCATCCTGGATCGACTTGATCCCTTCCTCATCGCTGCCGGAAACGACGATCATGCGGAGGTAGGCGGTGGGGTTGGGGTTGTAGCGTTCCTGATTCTGCTCGTACGCGAGTTTGATATCGCGCCACGCCACCTGGATCTTGCGGTCGATCTGCTGGAAAAGCTGGAAGCGGATGAGCTCGGTCTGCTCACGCGTCCGCATGTACTCGTCGAGGCTCTTGCCGCCGGTCTGCTTGGCGATCTCCTCCTCGGTCATCGAAAGCATGCCCTGGTTGCGGCGGATTTCCTCATCGCGGAGACGCGAGATGTACCCGGACAAGCCCTCGCGCTGCGCCGGCTTGAGGCTTGAAAGCCCCTCGGCGCGGAAAATCTCGTCGCGGATGAACGCGACCAGCC
>JBIKTT010000046.1:0-9173 GCA_044347925.1 Phycisphaerales bacterium | reverse complement strand
CGTGTCTTCCTCTTCGGGCCTCTTTGGGCGCGCGGCGACGAAGAAGCTCGCGACCAAAGCCCCCGGCCTCTGCCCCGCGTGCGAGTATGCGCTCGACGTCACCAAAGCGACGCCCGCCGAAGAGCCCGTCCGCTGCCCGGAGTGCGGGTACGCAGACACGGCGGGGGGCGTGCGCATCTTCTGGGAGGTCCACGTCGGCAAACCCTCGCCCTGATCCGCGCCGAGCGCCCAGCCACTGCTCATCGGAGGAACCGATGAGCAGTGCCACGGGGCGTATCCTCTGGCCATGTCCACCAAACCGCGCATCCTGACCGGCGACACCCCGACCTCCACGGGCCTGCATCTCGGGCATTTCGTGGGGTCGCTCGAGAACAGGCTGAAACTGCAGGACGAGTACGACTGCTACTTCCTGATCGCCAACGTCCACGCGTTCACCACGCTCAGCGAGAAGCCCGCGGACATCCGGGCCAACACCATCGGGATCGTCAAGGACTGGCTCGCCGTCGGGCTTGACCCCAAGAAGAGCACGTTCGTCCTCCAGAGCGAGATCCCCGCGATCGCGGAGTTGACGTTCCTCTTCGCGATGCTCATCTCGTTCAACAAGGTCATGCGGAACCCGACCCTCAAGACCGAGATCGAGACCAAGGGCCTCGGCGACACGTACCCCTTCGGGTTCCCGATGTACGCCGTGGGGCAGTGCGCGGACATCCTCGCGTTCAGGCCCGAGCTTGTCCCCGTGGGCGAGGACCAGGAAGCCCACATCGAGATGTGCCGCGATGTCGCGGTGAAGTTCAACCAGCTCTACTGCGGCGTCGGCAACCGCGTGGAGCCCAAGGACCATGCCAAAGCCGGGGGCGTCTTCCCGATCCCCGCGGCCAAGCTCGGGCGGGTCGCTCGCCTCGTCGGGACTGACGGCATCAACAAGATGTCCAAGTCCCTCGGCAACGCGATCTTCCTGTACGACACCGAAAAGCAGGTCCAGAAGAAGATCAACGGCATCGTCACCGGCCGCGCGACCCCCACATCCCCCATCGATGAGAAGAACGCCCTGATCCAGCTCTGCGAAGCCTTCGTGCCCGCCGACCGCGTGGCGGAGATCAAAGCCGACTACGCCAGCGGGAAAGAAGTGATGGACGGGCACATCAAAGCGGAACTCGGGGCCGCGATCAACGCCCTGATCGGCCCGATGCGCGAGCGGCGGGCGAAGTACGAGACGCCCGAAGGGGAACAGGTCGTCCTCGACGTCATTCGCGATGGCGTCAAGCGTGCGAACAAGGTCGCCGAAGAAACGCTCGCGGCCGCGAAGAAAGCCATGAAGCTCGACTTCCTCACGCGCACGATCGGCTGACGCTTCTTTCGCCCCCCCACCCTGTCACCGTGTCACCCTGTCACCTTGTCATCCCCGGGCCTGACAAGGTGACAAGGTGCAGGGGTGACAGGGTGAAAGAGAAACGGATCCGTCACAAGGGGCTTGGCCCGAGGATCTCGATCCCGTGCTCCGCCGCGTGGGCCATGATCCGCGCGATCATCTCGTGGTCGGCCGGAGCCGCTCCGCCCGCGGTCGGGGCGCCGATCTTGGCGTAGAACGCTTCGAAGTTCGCCGGCGGGCTCACGAAGAGAAGCATCCGGGCGGGGGCCGCGGTGCGGTTCTTGAACGTGTGCACCGAGCCGCGCGGCGCGAAGACGAACGTCCCCGGCCCCGCCTCGGCCGTCTTCCCGTCGCACTGGAACGACACCGTGCCGTCCAGGATCCAGAACCCCTCATCCTCGTGCGTGTGGCGGTGCAGGGGCGGGCCGGCCCCGGGCTCGACGGTGTACTCGGCGAGGGAGTAAGCGTTGCCGGACCCGGAGGCGGAGAGCTTCTGGACCAAGACGTCGCCGCCGGGGGCGAAGAGGACCGTCCCGGAACCCGGAGCGATGACGAGTGGTGTGAGATTGGGCATGTCCGATTGTTGGATCCTTGCCGCGGGCTGAAATCCGGACGCCGCATCCGCCGAAGAAGGGCCTGGGTATACCATCCGGCGGGCCTCGTTGTTCGGGGCCTGTCAGAGATAGAAAGGGATCATGATGCTGCTGAACGCAACCGTCCGTCGCACCGCCCCCGTGTCGATGGGTCTGGCTCTCACGCTTCTGGCGGGCACCGCGCTCGCCGACCTCCCCCCGGCGCTGGACCGCACGCCGTCGGGAGCGGCGGTGACGATCGCCGTCCGCGACATCTCCAAGACGCGCTCGAACGTCGAGCGGATGCTCCGGCAGTTCGATGAGAACGCCGCGGAGCAGATGGCCGAGCTTGACGCGATGACCGAAGCCGAGGGGTTCAACAAGTCCGGCTCGATGTCGTTCGTGATGCTCGGGGATCCCTCCAGCGAGACCTTCGCCGCCGACAGCCTCGTGCTCATCCTGCCGATCTCGGACTGGGGCAAGTTCGCCGCGGGTATGGGCGGCGAAGCGGGAAAGAAGACCACCGAGCTTCCCAACCTCAACCCCGGCGTGGTCGGCATGGACCTGGGCGGCGGGTACGCCGCTCTGGGCATGGGTGACGCTCTCGAGTCGTTCAAGAACGTGACCGGGCAGATCAAGGATCACAAAGCCCAGCTGGGCGCGACGGGCGCTGCGGTGGCCGAATCCGCCGACGTCGTCGCTTTCATCAACGTGCAGAAGTTCTCGCTCCAGATCGACGCGATGGTCGAGCAGGCCAAGAGCCAGATGGAGATGTACGCCGGGATGGCCGCGGGCGGCAACCCCGAAGCGGAGAAGGGCATCCAGGACCTGATGCAGGGCTTCAGCGAGTTCGCCCGCGACGCCCAGTCCTTCGCGATCGCCCTCTCGGCCAAGGACGGCAACACCGCGATGGACATGGCGGTGCACTTCAAGGAAGGCTCGCTCTCCCAGAAGCGGTTCACGCACACGGGCGGCCTCTCCGGGGCTTCGAGCATCGTCGGCTCCATGCCGAAGATGCCGTTCCTCACCGCGTTTGCGATGGACATGTCCCACCCGTTCATCAAGAGCACCGTCGCCCGGATGAATGAGCTCTCCAAAGCCGGTGGCAACGCCGCCGGCGTCGGCGGGATGTGGACCGGCTCGATGGAGAAGGTCGACGCCGTCGGGTTCATGCTCGGGTCCAACCCCGCGCTCCTCTCGACCGGCCTCTTCGCCAAAGCCCTGACGTTCCAGCAGACCAAGGACCCCGCGGGCCTGCTCAACGACCAGCGCGCCGCCATCGGCAAAATGTCGATGAACCAGGACGGCATCAAGGTCGACGCCAAGCTCACCCCCGACGCGGTCGAGATCGCCGGCCAGAAGGTCGACAAGCTCAAGACCACGATCGAGATCGACCCTGACTCCCCCGCCGCTCAGGCGCAGCAGTTCCTCACCCTCTTCACCGGCACCTCCGGCGAGATGGGCGGGATGATGACCGCGACCAAGACCGGCGTGCTCGCGACCATGAGCGCCAACACCGAGCTCATGACCAAAGCCATTCAGGCCCAGAAGGGCGAGGGCTCGCTCGCGACCGACGCCGAGTTCAAAGCCGTCGCGGCTTCGCTCCCCGACAACCGCGCGTTCGAGGGATACCTGGGCGTCAAGGGCCTCTCGGACACCATCGCCGGAGTTCTCCAGCTCTTCGGCCAGCCGATGCCCGTTGAGATCAAGGATGAACTGCCCCCCATCGGCTTGGGCGTGACGGCCGGCACCGGCGGCCTCCGCGCTCGCTTGGTCATCCCCGACAAGGTCGTCGCGACCTTCGCCGACGTCGCCAAGAAGATGCAGGAGATGCAGGAAGGCGAAGCCCCCGCCGAGCAGCCGGCGGATCAGCCCGGCGAACGCCGCAAGCCGCGCCTCTGATCGTCAATCTCTCGTGAAATGACAAAGCCCCGCGTCGCAGGACGCGGGGCTTCTTTGTTTTTGTTTCGGGGCAACCTGCTTCAGGGACGGCGGACCGGGAGGTCCACGTCCATGTTCTCAAAGACGCGCTGGGCGACCTCGTCGATCTCGGCGAGGACCTTCTTGCGCTCGTCGTCGCTGAGCTTGTCCATCACCAGCCGGCGCTGAAGCTCACCGAACCGGCGCAGGTCCTCGGCCCGGCGGAGTTCGCGCTGCGCGACGGCTTCCCGGCCGCTTCCGAACCGCGACAGCGTCGGACGGCCGACCTCGCCGCCGGATTCGCGCGGCGAACCGCCGGCCGTGAGCGTCAGGTCGCCCCATGGCATCGTCGTCGGGTCCGGGCTCGTGCCCGGCGCCGGCTGCTTGAGGCGTTCCCACGCCGCCGCGTCAACACCGATGTCGATCGTGGCGGATGCGATCTCGCGCTTCTCCCGAGCTTCACGCAGATCCGACACGCGAAGGTCCCACGCGCGGCGGCAATCCTCGATCGTCACACTGTCCCGCCAACCCATCTGCGGGAGCGAGTCAAAGCTGCCAAGCTTGAGCCTGAGCGTCAGCGGCCGTCCCTGCCGGACGACACGCATCGTCACTTCAGTCCCCGGCGGATGCATCACGATCGCGTGGCGGAGATCTCGGCGGTTGGAGACCGAGTGGCCCGCGATCGACAGGATCTCATCGCCGACCTGAAGCACGCGCTGGGCTTCGAAACCCTCGTGAAGCTCGCGCACCTGCATCGTCTCGCCGAAGTACGTGATCCCCATCGCGGCCCGCGGCGTCTGGTAAAGCACGGTCGGACCAAGCTGTTCGAGGCGAAGGCGCTGCTCCGGCGTGGCCGAAGGCTTCTGAATCGCTTCCTCGAGTTGCTCCTGCGACATCCCGACGTTCGCGAGCGCCTGCTCGGCGGCTTGGCGCACGAAGAGAGAGGGATCGTTGAGCTTGGCGATGAGGGAGGGAATGTCCTGCTTGGTGGGCTTGCTCTCGCGAGCGGCGGGAAGCGCGCTCTCGTCAGGCTGAGCGGCCGGCTGCGCGGGCAGGTCGGGAGCGATCTGCGGCGCCGAAGCGGGCGGCGGAGGCGCGATCAACTGCGCCGAGACATTCGCGGCCAAACCGGCCGCTGCCCAGACCAACGCGAGCTGCGTTTCCGCTTTCATCGTCGATCTCCGTGACGCTGCCGCGAAGAGCCGACCCCGCTCCTTCGCCGTAGGCAATGGTATCACCAGTCCTTGCGTCCGGGATTCCCCTGTTCAAGGTTATTCGACGTTGGCGGATTGTTCTTTAATCCGGTCGATCGCACCCTTGATCTCGACCGTCCACCGGGAGGTCGCCGCGTCGGGGGACTTGCTCGCGATCGTATTGGCTTCCCGGAGCATCTCCTGAGCCACGAAATCGAGGGTCCGGCCGACGGGCTTGTACTCGGGCTGGGAAACCAGGTCGCCGAACTGCTCGAGGTGGCCGGTCAGACGCTGGGTTTCCTCGGCGATGTCGATGCGTTCCGCGTAGATGGCGATCTCGCGGATCAGGTCTCCCACTTCGACCTTGACGTCCGCTTCGCGGAGCATCTGCTCGATCCGGCCCTTGAGCCGCTTCTCGTACTCAAGCACGACCTCGGGCGAACGGCCCTGGATCTGGCTGAGGCGGTCGCCGATGAGCTTGAGGTGAGCCTGAAGCTCCTTGGACAGAGCCGACCCCTCGCGGTCGCGCATGGCGAGAAGGCCGTCAAGAGCTTTGTCCAGCAAGCCCAGAAAGACGCTCCGGGCTTTGTGTAGGCGGTCTTCTTCGTGCGTCGGAGCTTGGAGCACGCCGGGGAGAGCAAGCAGCCCCGCCGCGTCCACGGTCATCGCGGGCGCATCCTTTCCAAGGGCGGCTTTGGCTTCCTGGAGCTGAGCGAGGTACGCCTGAAGAACCACCCGATTGACCGAATGGGCGGCGGCGGCGGACTCGTTGGTGCAGGTGGCGGTCAGCGTGACCGTCCCGCGGTTGACCCGCTCCCGCAAGCGTGACTCAAGCTCAGCCTCGAGCGATTGAAGCTCATCGGGAAGGCGGATGACACCCTTGAAGTACTTGTTGTTGAGGGAACGCACCTCAAGGAAGTAGTGGACCCCGTCCACGTGGATCGAGGCTTCGCCATAACCGGTCATGCTGCGGATCAAACGGAACTCCTGGGTAGAGACGCCGGCCGACCGAGAGCGGAGGCGGGCGGACGCGGCCGAGACGCGGTCAGTGTACCGAAAGGCCGATTCAGCGGGGGGCTTCGCCGGGAGCCGGGGCCGGAGCCGGGGTCGGATTCGCCGGAGCCGGGTTCCCAGGGGTCGCGGGCGCGACGTCGGCCGGAGCCGGATTCGGCTGGACCGGCTTCTCCACAGGGCTCTCAGGCGTCGCGGCAGGATTGGCCGGCGCGTTGGCGGGCGTAGTGGCCGGCGAGTTCACAGCCGGCGTCGAAGCCGAGTCCGCCGGGGTCTCGGGCACCGTCTCGGCCGGAGGCGTCGTCACGGTGACCGGAGGCGCTTCCGAAGGCCGCGACATGATGTTCAGCGCCACCGCGAGGGCCAGCCAAACCACGAAGACGAGAATCGTCGCCACCGTCAGCGCATCGCCCGTCTTGGTGCCGAAAGCAGTCTGTCCCGAGCCCGAACTTGCACCAAACGCGGCCGAAAGCCCGCCACCCTGCGGCTTCTGGATCATCACCGTCAGCACCAGAACGAAGCAAACGAGCAGGAAAAGCAGGACCGCAATATTGAACCAGACACCCGTCAGCATCGCGAGCAGCAGCATGAGACATCTCCGCCCACCCCCGCCGGACAGAGTCCCGGTGCGGGGGATGGAACCGTGATGGTAGGTGGGGAGGACGAGATGATCCTCATCACCTCAGGGCTTGCTTCGGCCCCCCGAACCCCTCCAGAACGACGACGACCGCCCTGTATACTGCCACGGTGAAACGTGCTCGACTTGCTTCGCTTCGGCCGGCACGGAGCATCCTTGCCTTCTCGGCGATCGGTCTGAGCTTGACCCTGGCCGCGACCCGCGTTGATGATGCCCGTCTGCTCGCCGGCTGGAGCGGTGTCGGGCCTGCCGAGATCGCCGCTGACTCTTCGACGATCCTGACCCGTCGCGTAGGCGTCTCCTCGGTCCAGCTTTCGATCTCCCGGTCCGGCTTTGACCATGAGATCACCGAGCGCGAAGCGTTCGCCCAGGCGCGGAAAGCCCCCGCTTGGTCCACCGATCCGCTCGCGGGCATGGGCGCGGTCGCTTGGAACAAACCCGTGATCCACCAGACCTTCTTCCGTCAGGGCTGGCCCCTGCATGCGTTCTCGGCATCAGCGACCGGTGCCGAACCGATCCGTGGCGGCGTGCTGATCGGAGACCCGCTCAACCCCGGTGTGCTGGCGCTCACTCCGATGTGGACGGGGCTCGTCGGCAACACGCTCCTCTTCGGATCGGCTTCATGGGTCGCCGCTCGCGTGCCCGCCGCGTTGCGGCGATACCTCCGACGGCGCTCCGGCCGCTGCGAGAACTGCGGGTACGCACGGGACGGGCTCTCGGCCGGTTCGCCTTGCCCGGAGTGCGGATGCTGAAGCCGACGGCGTCACGCGACCTAGGGATCCTCCGCGCCTCGCAAAAACAAAGCCCGGTGCGCGATCGCGCACCGGGCTCCATACTGCTCTTGCGATCTTGGCTCGCTCTTTAGCAGCCGAGCTCGAACGCGGCGACGTAATCGTTGTAGTCGAATAAGTCGATGAAGTTATCGAGGTTGAAGTCCGCTCCGACCGTGCCGGTTTCGAACGACGTGACGTAATCGCCATAGTCGTTGAAATCGACGAACCCGTCCGCGTTGAAGTCGGCGGGGCAGAGCTTCACGGCGGCGGGATCAAACAAAGCCATCAGCTGACCGCCCTCGACCAGTTCGCCGGGGATCGAGAAGTGCGACTGGTTGTTGATGATGAACCAGCCGGGCCCGATGACGTCCCGAGCGTCCACCACGCCGGAGGACTCCTCGTCCTGCGTCAGGAAGTTGGGAGCGCCGGCCAGATACAGGTTGGCCGAAGAAGTAGCGATCTCGCGGATCGAATCGGTGTGGACGTCGTACGACCAGATGCGGCCGAGGCGCGGGTTGTTGCCCACGTCCTCCTGGATGATGATCTGGCCGTTCTTCGTGACGCACATGTTGTCCATCATGCGGACGTCGGTCAGGCCGCTCGCGGAGATGATCCCGCCCGCAAACGTGGCGGGGTTGGACCCGTCGCCGAGCATCGTCACCGTGCCGCCGTTCTGGGGGTTGGCGATGTCGTTAAAGGTCATAACCCAGAGGCGGCTGTTGCCGGTGAAGCTGTCGGTGGTGACGAAGTAAAACTTGTCCTTCGCGAGGGGGTCCCAGGCGCCGTCCTCGGGGCGGGCGAAGTTCATCTGGCCCTGAGCATCGAGGCTCTGGAGGTAGGCGCCCGTGCGGGTCTTGGGCTCGGTCACCTCGATGGTGGTGAAGGGAGCGGACTCGCGGCGGCCGTTGGTCGCGTTGCCGAGGACGAACGCGCGATCCTCGACCGGCTGCCCGCTCGAGTTGACCGTCACGCCTTCGATCACGATCGCGAAGAGCCGGCCGTCAACAAGGCCAGCGCGCTCCACGACGTTGCCCGAATCCCGCTTGGTACCGACGTAGATGTAGAGGTTGCCGGGGGTCGAATCGTCAAGCCCGACGCAGACCGTCGCCGCCTGGGGGAACGGGCAAGCGAGGTTGTTCTCCCAGGAGTAATCGCCGTGCTCGGGAAGCTCGTAGATGGTCCCGGCTTCATCGCCCGTGGCGATGTGCGCGAACGCGCGGCCCGGAGCTCCAACCTCCTCACCGTTGAGGAGGATGCGGGCGTCGGTGCCGAGGTTGCCGAACCGGTAAGCGGAAGGCTCAGCCATGTCCGCCGAGCAGAACCGGCCGAAGCCGTTCCGGCTGGGATCCGGCGTGTTGTAGTCCGCGATGACGTTGTTGGCGTACGTCGGCATCGGACGAGCGGTGTTGTACGTCTCGTACGCGTTGGTTCCCGTGTTCCAGAGCTTGGCCGACGTGCCCAGATCATCCCCGCCGATCACCCGCAGGTCGTTCGCGTCGGCTTTGATCCGCCAGCGGGAGACGAAGCTGCCGCGGCTGCCGTGCGCACGAACGATGCTCGTGTTCGCACCGTTCTCGTGATTCACGAGCACCGAAAAGGTGCCGTTCGCGATATCCGCCGCGTCCGCGAACACGCCCATGCCGTCCGGGATGCCCGTGAATCGATAATCGGCCGCGCCGGTCGAAAGCCGCGTGTAAA
>JBIKTT010000045.1:0-9203 GCA_044347925.1 Phycisphaerales bacterium | reverse complement strand
CGGTCACACCATCCAGCAGGGTTTGGAGAAGCTGCGTCATTCGAAGTGCACGGCCCGGGGGAACAGAGATTCAGACGGCCGTTCAGTCGGCTTTGATGGTGGCGGCGTACTTCGGCTGACCGTTGATGATCTCGAGCATGACGGCGTCCTTTTTGGCGTCGCGGCGTTCGTCGATGGTGATCTTCCCGGTGACGGCCTGGAAGTCCTTGGTCGCGGCGATGGCGGCGGCGAGCTCCTTGCCGTGGAGCTTCTCGGCGCGGTTCATGGCGTCCGCGAGGAGGCGGGCGGAGTCGTAGCCGAGGGCCGCGAGACCGTCGGGGACCTTGCCAAACTTGGCCTGGTACTTCTTGACGAACTCCTGCACCTCGGGGCGGGTGTCCTCATGGCTGTAGTGGTTCGAGAAGTAGCAGCCGTTCAGAGCATCGCCGGCGTTCTTGAGCTCTTCCGAGTCCCAGCCGTCGCCGCCGATGAGGGGGACGTTGATGCCGAGCTTCTTGGCCTGCTTGGCGATGTTCACGACCTCGGTGTAGTACCCGGGAACGTAAATGAAGTCGGCGTTCTTCTCGCGGATGGCGGTGAGCTGGGCGGAGAAGTCGTTGTCGCCGTCGCCGTAAGCCTGCTCAGCGACGATCTCGCCGCCGAGGGCCTTGAAGGCGTCCTTGAAGTTGGAGTTGAGGCCGGTGGAGTAGGCCTGAGCGCGGTTGTAGAGCACCGCGGCTTTGGTCTTCTTGAGGTTCTCAAAGGCGAACTTGGCGCCGACCTTGCCCTGGAAGGGGTCGATGAAGCAGACGCGGGAGATCATGCTTCCGACGGCGGTCACGTCGGGGTTGGTGGAAGAGGGCGTGATCATCGGGACGCCCTTGCGCTGGCAGACCGGGGCGCCGGCGAGCGAGCGGCTGCTCGCGACTTCGCCGAGGACGGCGACGACCTTGTCCTGATCGATGAGGCGGGTGACGGTGGAGACGGACTCCTGGGGCTTGCCCTGGTTGTCGTAGGTGATGAGCTTGAGCTTGCGGCCCTTGACGCCGCCGGCGGCGTTGATCTCCTCGACGGCGAGCTGGATGCCGTTCTCGGTGGAGACGCCGAAGGTGGCTTCGGACCCGGTCAGGGATGCGTAGTGGCCGATCACGATGTCGCCGGTGCCCGTGTCGTTGGTGTTGCTGACGGCGGCGGCTCCGGAGCCTCCCCCACCACTCCCACCGCCCTTGCCGGGGGTCTTGTTGTCACAGCCGGTGAGGGCGGTGCCAGCAAGGGCCACCACGCTGAGGAGGCCGGCGAAGCTCACGGTCTTGATGCCCGAGATCATGTTGGTCAGCATTCTGTTCACCTTTGTGGTTGCGTATCCGGAGGCGAGCTCCCCAAAACCGAATCCCCTGCGACGACCGTTCGTCCCGACGATCCGATGGGTCGGTAGGTTAGCAGATCCGGACGGCAAAGGCGTGCGGCCGGGGGTTCGGGCGGGCGCTGTGAGGGTGGGGGCTGGGCCGGAACCACGGTGCGGGGCACCCCGGGGCTTCGGCTTGACCTGCGGGAGCGGGCACCCGGGCCGGATGAGGCTCCAACAAGCTCTTGGAAAGCGAGCCCGGCCGTGCATTGCGGGGGAGAGTTGGGCGTTCCGCGATCGGAGGATCCCGATGCACCAGAAGCACACCGATAAGAACCACGGTTTGGTCACCTGTCCGTTCGCCCTGGGCGGCACCTTGCTCGCCCTTTCCGCCTTCGCGGCTCCTGCGTGGGGTCAGACACCCACGTTCCGCGATGTGCCCTATGCGACCGAGCACTCCCGGCAGGTGCTTGACGTGTGGGTTCCCGCCGCACCGGCGGGTCCCAAGCCGGTCGTCGTCTGGATCCACGGCGGCGGCTGGACCGGCGGCGACAAAGCCACGGCGACGAACGGGAACAAGGTCAGCGAGCTTCTCAACCGAGGGTTCGTGGTGGCTTCCATCAACTACCGGTACAGCCAGGATGCGATCTTTCCTGCCCAGATCCACGACTGCAAGGGAGCGATCAGGTTCCTGCGTTCGAGAGCCGGCCAGTTTCAGATCGACACGCGTCGTATCGGCGTCTGGGGCTCGTCGGCCGGCGGACATCTGGTCGCGCTGCTTGGCACCTCGGCGGGTGTAGCGGACGCGGAAGGGACGGTCGGCGGAAACCTCAACCAGTCAAGCCGGGTGAACGCCGTCGCGGACTTCTTCGGTCCGGCTGACTTCCTGAACGTTGAAGGCTGGCATACTCAGTGCGTGCCCGAAACCGCCGAAGCCCGCCTGCTCGGGGCGTGTCTGGGCGATATCCAGGAGAACATCGACAATCCGTCGCCGCCATGGCCGGAAAAGGTCGCTCTGGCCCGCTTGGCCGGGCCCGTGACTCACGTTTCGACGGACGACCCGGCGTTCCACATTGCTCACGGGACAGAGGACACGGTTGTGCCGCCGGAGCACAGCGAACTCCTTCACGCGGCTCTCCAAGCGGCGGGCGTCCCCTCGGAGCTGAGGCTTGTCCCCGGCGCGGGGCACGGACTGCCGGGGACGGAGAACACGGCGGCGATCGAGTTCTTCGACCGGGTTTTGGACCCGATCCCGCCGTGCGCTGCGGACTTTAACCGCGACGGTTTCGTGGATTTCTTCGACTACGACCTGTACGTCGAGTCCTACGAACGCGGGCTTCCCCGCGCGGACGTCAACCGGGACGGGTTCCTGGACTTCTTTGATTACGACCGGTTCGTCTTCCTGATCGAGACGGGCTGCTGACGGCGATTAGCCGCCGGACGTGGTCCAGTCGCATTGAGGGTGCCCGCGTGAACATGCGGGCTCTTAAACGGCGTGCGTGAGCTTGGCGGGCGATGTGCCCGACGGCGATGCCGCGCCCGATTCACCCTCGATGGAGTTCGATCATGAAGATCTCGCCCGCGTTGCCCGTCCTTTCCCTCCTTGCTGTGTGCGGCACGGCGTTTGGTCAGTGTGATTCGCAGTTGCTGCTGGCGCCGGACCGGCAGGAGTTCGACTCGTTCGGGTACGCGGTGTCGGCGAAGAACAACTGGCTTGCGATCGGCGCGCACCTGGACGACAACATGCGGGGCCCGTCGGCGGGCTCGGTCTATGTCTGGCAGAAGGTCGGCCAGCAGTGGCAGTACTACAGCCGCTTCCAGGCTCCGACGACCGGGTACAACTTCTTCGGGCACGCGGTGGCGACCGACGGCACCACGATGGTGATTTCCGCCGAGAACGACACGGTCTTCATCATGGAGCGTCGGGCGGACGGATTCTGGTACCCGGGCGGCGTGCTCCCCGCGCCCCCCGGCGGTTACCCCAGCAGCTTCGGTTTCTCGGTCGATGTGAACGGCAGCCGCATCGCGGTGGGCGCCCCGAACCACAGCCCCGACGCCAACCGTCAGGAGATGGGCGGCGTGTACATGTACCGCAAGGTGAACGGTGTCTGGCAGTTCCACGTGAGCATCGTGAACCCGACGTTCGACTCCAGCGCGGGCGACCGCTTCGGATACGACGTCGCGCTCGGAAGCGACGGGGCTCTGGTCGTCGGCGCTCCGGGCTTTGACTGGACGGTCGGCAACGACACGATCCCCGGCAACGGCGCGTGCTTCCTCTTTGTTCCCAGCGGCGGCAGTTACGCTCTCCCGCAGGGCGGCCGCGTCTCGCAGGGCTGGGGTCCGGGCCTGGAAGTGGGCAAGTCGGTCGCGATCGACGGCCAGTGGATCGCTTTCGGCGTGCCGAACGCCTGGGGCTACGGCGCCGACAATTCCGGGTCGATCGCGGTGGCGAAGCGGGAAGCCAACAACTCGCTGACCTACTGGACCAGCGGGTCTCCTTATCCCGCAGCCGCCAACGAGAAGTACGGGACCGAGGTTGCGATCGCCGGCAGTCACGTCGTGGGCGCCTCCGCCAGCGGCGGCCGCGTCGTCGAATTCACGATTCCCGAGAGCGCTTCGGCGTTTGATCTTGACAACGGCCGCGTGATCCGGCCCCAAGCCGCGTCCGGCTCGGCCTACTTCGGGACCGGGCTCGCCCTTCACGAGCGGGACGTGATCGTCGGCGACGCTCGCCGCGTGGCGGGAGCCGATGGACAGACGGGCGGCGTGACGGTGTTTGCGGCGACGGCGCAGTCCGCGGCGGACACCTTCGACGACGCTCCAGAACTCACCCTTCCCGCGACGGTGACCGGCTGCACGACCTTCGCGACCTCCAACTCCCAGAACATGGGCGCGGACATCTGCGGCTCGTCCAAGGAAACTCCGGACGTCTGGTACAAGTTCACCGCCGAACGCGCAAGCCGCGTGACTGCTCTGCTCGACGGCGAGTACGACTGTGTGCTCTCGGCTCACGATCAGGAGCCGCGCGGCTGGGACTCCTTCGCCATCGTCTGCAACGACGACATGGCCGGCGGCATCCGGGACTCGCGCATCGAGTTCGACACCGTGCCCGGCGCCACGTACTGGATCCGCTGCTCCGGGTACAACGGCGCGAACGGCGGGTTCGTCCTGACCGTCTCGTACGACTGCCCTGCGGACTTCAACGGAGACGGCTTCCTGGACTTCTTCGACTACGACGATTACGTGAACTGCTTCGAAACCGGCACGTGCCCTCCGGGCAAGACCGCCGACTTCACAAGCGACGCGTTCGTGGACTTCTTCGACTATGACGCTTTCGTGCAGGCATTCGAGGAAGGCTGCTGATCGACGTCAGAACGGTTGTAAGTGAGCAAAGCCCCGGCCCAACGGCCGGGGCTTTGCTGCGTGGGCATCTCGGTCCGCTTCGGGCAACATTGATCCTCGACGAGCATCCTGCGTCTCATAACGGATTTCGGACCTGCCATCGGAGATCCGAAGGGGTGACCCGGCGCGGGTCGCGGTAGAATCGTGGGCTGATTGCCCTCCACAGGGCCGGCGGAGGAGGATCCCATGTTGAAGAGCGTTGTTGCATTGGCGGCTGTCGGTGCCGGTTCCGCGGCGGTCGCACAGCCATTCCAGTTGATCGTCACGGTCTCGCCGCCCGGCTCCAGCAGCAACCCGGCGAACTGGCAACCGACGCTCCGTGTGGGCGTGAACGGCCCGGGCGGCGGCACCTTCGCTCTGCCGAGCATTCCCACCAGCGAGGTGTTCGATCCGGCTGGTATCGCGTTCCGCTCGGCTTCGGACCTGTTTGTGGGCAACCGGCACGGCAACATCCTGGGTCTGGGGAGCATCTCGCGGTTCACGCTCTCGCCGGACGGTTCGACGACAACGTTCGTGCAGAACTTCACCGCGCCCGGGATGGTGGGCGTGCACGAGATCGCGTACGACGCGACGCGCGATCAGCTCTTTGTCGCGACGGTCTTCGACGGCGTCTTCCGCTTCCGATTTGATGCGAACGGACAGCCGGTGTTCATGGGGGCTTTCGCCCGCGGCCGCGGGATCCGCGGCGTCAGCGTGCACCCCAACGGTGATTTCCTGTACCTGACACAGTTCAGCAACCGGATCTACACGTTCCAGTTGACCGGCGAGAGCGGCGTGGCCGAGCTTCCCTCCATGGTCGTGCCGGGCGGCTCGAACCTGCACTTCTTCTGCGTCGCGCCCGACGCCCGGCATGTCTACGTCGGCGACATCAACGCGAACACCGTCTTCCGGTTCCGCCTTGGCTCCGAGGGCGGCCTGACGCTCGATCAGACGATCAGTTCGCCCTCCCCGATCGACTTGGCGTTCAGCCCCGACTACACCGAGATGTACGTCGGAAGCCACTTCCAGGGAGGCATCAGCCGGTACCGCACGACCGACCAGTCTTCCTGGTCCCTCCAGAGCACGATCGCCTCGCCGAGCATGGGCGGGTTTGGAACATACACCGCGCCGGGCTGTGTCGCGGACTTCAACTTCGACGGGTTTATCGACTTCTTCGACTACGACGCGTACGTCGAGTGCTTCGAAGGCTTGCCGTGCCCTCCCGGCCGCGACCCAGACTTCAACGGCGACGGATTCGTGGATTTCTACGACTACGACGCCTTCGTGGAGCTATTCGAAACCGGCTGCTGAACAGGTGGCGTCCGCTCCGCTTTGGGGTGCGACATCCCCGGGTAAGTTCTTTTGCATTGCGTGATGACTTGTTCGAGGCGATTGATCGCGGAACGATGCAGGAGTTCGTTCTTTCAACCCGTGTTCGTTCGTGGGACAAAGGACCAAGTCGATGAAGAATCTTGTTGCGTTCTCTGGCCTCCTCGCCGGCTCTTTCGCGGCCACCCTTACCGCAGGCGCGGCGGACGTCTCGACCTATGACGGTCTGGCCGAGGGTTTCTACGGTCAGGTCTTTTCGCACAATGGCGTCACCTATAGCGAGGTGAACGACGTGGGCGGATCCTTCCCGGGCGGCGACACCTTCACGCCGGAAGATATCGGCAACAACTTCATCATCGAGAACTCGCAGTTCTTGTTCAACGACTTTCCGCAGTGGGGCTCGGCTCCCAACACGCTGACGTTCGGCACGGCGTACGTCCCCGGCCCGAACCTTTCGCTCGGGGCTTTCGCCCGGGCGACGATGACGCTCGACGTTCCGGCCTCGGCGGCCGAAGTGTCGATGGTGTTCTACGAGAACGGTCCGTGGGGCGGGATCGTCTTCCATCTCGACGCGGTGCGGAACGGGGAGGTTGTGGACACGGCGACGTACACCCTCGCCGATGGCGGCGGTCGGGACAACATCGGGTTCGCGACGCTTGCGGTCTCGTTCGATGTGGGCTTTGACACGCTGAAGATGTACGCGACGTGGGGCGACGGGTACTCCGCGCCGCGCCTGATGATCGACAACCTCACGCTCACGACGATCGATCGCTGCCCGGCGGACTTCAACGGCGACAACTTCCTGGACTTCTTCGACTACCTCGATTACGTGACGTGCTTTGAGACGGGCTCCTGCCCGAGCGACCGCTCGGCGGACTTCAACGGTGACGACTTCGTCGATTTCTTCGACTACGCCGATTTCGTGACGGCGTTCGAGACGGGCTGCTGAGGAGCTCGACGGTTCGGAGATCCACTGGTCGGGTCCGGGATGCATCCCGGACCCGTTTTCATTCGGTCAATTCCGGCCGGACGCCGCGGTGGAGAGGATCGGAAGCCCCTCCCCCACCGGTACAATCCGGCATGACCCTTCCGCGGCTGACGGCTCTCGCGTGCGCGATCTCGATCCTCTGGCTCGTGCTCCCGGTACGCGGGCAGGACGCGCCGCCCCCCATCGCTCCACCCGAGGCACCGGCGGGCGACTTTGACAGGGTCCGCCTCGACGAGCACAACCTCATCCTCGAACTCGCCGCCGGGCGATGGACCCGCGTCACCGTCGCGCCCAAATCCGACGATGCCGGCTCCGCCCAGTGGAAGCGTTCGGGGGACCTCCTCCTCGTCGTTCGCTCGGAGGAACTGTCACCCAACGGGCCCGACGACTCCGAAGCGTGGCTCCGCCTGCTCTGCTCCAGCATCGCGAAGGACTCCACCGCTTTCGAACTCGTCGAAAGCAGACCCGAGACGGTCGCCGGGATCGATGGACGACGGTTCAAGATCGACGTCAAGACCAAAGCCTCAAGCGTCCGGTTTGAGGGATGGGCCGGGATGTCCAAGGGCATCTGCTACCGCGTCGGTGTGCAGGGCCGGCGCACGCAGGCTCTGCTCATCAGCAACGAGATCAACCGCGTGCTGCCACGGGTGCGGCTGCTCGACGAGACTCGCCAGTCCAAACGCTCCTACAAGCGTGCGGTGTCGCCGATCGTGTCGGAGAAGCTCTGCGTCCGCATCACGCTCCCCGACAACATTCAGATGGACGACGCCCCCGACGAGTTCGACGGAGCCGCCGACGGCGGCATCGGCCTGCGTCAGGGAGGATGGACCTTCCTCGCCGTCCAGAGCATCAACCTCGGCACCCTCGCCTGCACCGACGAAGAAGTTCTCGAAGCCACCATCACACGCTTCGGCCTTCGCGCTCCCGGTATCGCCGATGAAGCCGAAAGCCTCGAAGCCGCATCCAAAGCTTGGACGAAAGCCGACCTCGGAAACGGCGCACGGAAATGGACCGGTGTCTTCCGACGCGGAGGACCGTTTCAGAACATCTCCGGAACAAACGTCGTCATCTTCCGCGGCCCAATCGTGCTCTTCGTCCAGGCTTGGTCGGTCGTTCCCGAGCATCAGCAAGCCCTTACCGAGCAGCTCATTGCCGGCGTCGAGCTCCTGCCCGCGCCCGCGCAGTTTCCTCCGCAAGCACCCGCGTCCGAGCTCACCAGCGGCGAACGCATCGCACACGGCGTGATCATCGGCACGATCGCGAACCTCAGGAGCGCCGCCGACGACAGTCAGGAGGCTCTCCCGCTCTACCTCAAAGCCGTCGAGTACATCCCCGAGGACCACGACCTCGTCGACGGGACGCTTGAGCTTCTCGAAGAGCTCGGACAGTACCGGCAAGCCGTCGCGCTGCTCCAGAAAGTCCCCGGCCCGAAGGAAGCCAAGGCCGCCGCCGCGAGAATGGTCGTCGAAGCCCGCCTTCGCGGCGCCGCCGGCGACGCGGCCGGCGCCGAAGCCGCGTACCAGCGTTTCTTCGCGACCGGCCGCCGCGATGACGAAGTCCTCTCCGCGTACCTCGAACTTCTCTCCGCCGCCGACCGGCATGACGATGTTCTCAAAGCCATCGACACCCTCGCCGCCGGCGACCCCCAGACCTTCATCGGCGAGAAAGCCGGAGCGATCGCTCGCAAGGGAAACCTCGACGAAGCGCTCGCCATGCTCAAGCCCGTGGCGGAAGCGAACCCGACCAACTGGGTTGCTCTCTGGCCGTACATCGACCTCCTTCTCGAGTTTGATCGCTTCTCCGAAGCCCGCGAGTTCTCCGTGAAAATGCTCGAACGCGAACCGGGCAGCGCCGGCCTGCTCGTCCGCCGCGGCCGCGCCGAGATGGCCCTGGGATGGTTCGGGCAAGCTCGCGATTCCTTCGAGTCCGCTCTCCAGAAGCTCCCGGGCAACAAGACCATCCGCGAGGATCTCGCCAGCGCGACGCGGGCCCTCGGCCAGGGTGACCGCTCCCTGATCGCCAAGGGCATCCAGCCCGTCGCGATCCCGGAAGACCTTCTAAAGCCCTCCAGCCCGCCGCCCGCGGCGGACTCCCCCGTCCTCGTCGATGTCAGCGCCCGCGCCCTCGCGTTCACCCCCGGCTCTCCCCTTCGCACGAGCATCCTGATCCGCCAGAAAGCGG
>JBIKTT010000044.1:0-9208 GCA_044347925.1 Phycisphaerales bacterium | reverse complement strand
GGCTCGACGAGACCTTGGCGGGCAAGGCGTTGCCTTCGCCGATTCTGGGTCAGACGGTGGTGCCGCCGGGGCTTGTGATTTTCACGGTGATGCTCCCGATCTCGTTCATGGCGGCCCGAGAGCTTGGGCGGATCATGCGGGAGAAGGGGATTCACGCGCAGACGGGGCTGACGTGTGCGGCGGCGTTGACGGGTTTGATCGCGACGTCGGCGGTGCCGAGGTCGATTCCGGCGGATCACGGGGCTTCGATCGTGGCGAGCGCGGCGATCGTGGTGATGCTGGCTTCGCTGGTGTATTACTCGAGGCGCCAGAACACGCAGGGGGTGGTAGCGGCGGCGGGGGGGACGCTGCTTTCGTTCACGTATCTGGGGTTGATGTTCGGGTGCATTCTGACGATTCGGCGGGATCACTCGGCGTGGCTTCTGCTTTGGATTTTGGTGGTGACGAAAGCGTGCGACACGGGGGCGTACTTCACTGGGCGGGCGGTGGGGCGTCACAAGCTGATCCCGTGGCTGAGCCCGGGGAAGACGTGGGAGGGGCTGGCCGGGGGGATCGTGTTCGCGGCGACGGTGGCGGTGCTGGGCGTGCTGGTGCTTCGCAAAGCTTTGCCGGATGAGCCGTTGCCGTCGGAGTGGGAAGCGGCGGTGGTGGGGGCGTGCTGCGCGGTGGTGGGACAGCTTGGCGATCTGATGATGTCGCTTTTCAAGCGGGACGCGGGGCGGAAGGACTCGGGGCATTCGCTTCCGGGGTTCGGGGGCGTGCTGGATGTGCTTGATTCTCCGCTTTTGGTGATGCCGTTTGCCGTGTGGTGGCTTCGCTGGTTCGTGGAGCGGTAGGGTCTTTGGAGGGGAAGGTGGCGAGGGGTGGGGCTTCGCGCGGTGCATCGGGGGCCTATCCTCTCGGAAAGTCAGACCCGGCCTTCGGTTGGAGCCCACCCGCCCATGAACGTGACCGCCAAGCTGCTCGCCCTGTTCAACGTCGAGAAACAGATCCGGGGCCTCAAGGGCCGATTGACGGCGGCGGAACGCTTTCTCGCCGAGCAGGACAAGCAGCTGGGCCTGATCGATGCCCAGAAGGCGGCGGTCGATCAGCAGGTCAAGCAGCTCATGGTGGCGCAGAGGAACGCGGAAGCCGAAGCGCAGAAGCACTCGACGCGGATGGCTTCCATCAAGACACAGATGGAGTCCACGACCAAGAGCAAGGACTACACGGCTCTCCTGACCGAGCACAACACGATCAAGCTCGAGAAGGACAAGTTCGAGACGCAGGCTCTTGAGACGATGACCAAGATCGAGGAACTCAACAAGCAGGTCGCTGAGTTCGCGAACAAGCGGGCCGAACGCGAGAAGGTCCGCGGCGTCGCGCTCGCGGATCGGGACGCGAAAGCCAAGGAGATCGAGGGGCGGCTCGCCGAGCTGACCGCCGAGCGCAACACCGCCAAGACCGGTGTGGCGGCCGAAGCGCTCTCGACGTTCGAGAAGCTTCTGGCCGTTCGCGGCGAGGAAGCGATGGCGCCGATCGAGGAACTCGATCGCAAGCACTACGAGTTCACGTGCGGGTCGTGCCAGCGGACGCTCACGATGGACGGCGTGAACGCGCTGCTCTCGACGGGCAGGCTGACGCGGTGCACGAACTGCGGCTGCATTCTGTACGTCGAGAAGGAACTGGCGGAGTCGATGGCTCCGGCGGGGAAGAAGTAGTCCGAGGGGTGGGTTCTGGGATTTGAATCGCCGCCGCGGAAGTCAATCCGCGGCGGCTTCGTTTTTGAGGGCAAGCGGGGGCTTACCAGCCGACCAGCTCTTCGAGCTTGCAGTTGGCGATGTCGAGGCCCCACTCTGCGAGACACGCCGCAAGAGCGGTGGCCAGCGCCGCTTTGCAGGCGTTGATGCTCGCGATGCGGAGGGCGATGACGGCGGCGACGCAGATCGCCGCGGCGGCCACGCCGAAGAACGGGATCGAGAGCAGCGCCGCGCACTTGATCATGCCCGCGATCGTCGCGGCCATCCCAAGCTTGTGGCAAAGGAGGAAAGCCGCGACGACCCCCGCGATGCAGGCTGCTGCGGTGAGAAGGTCGGGCTTGAGGCAGTTCTTGACCTCGGCCTGGGTCTGACCGTTGGCGGCAAGCAGGTTGTGCTCGTTGGCGGTCGTCTTCTCGGGCTCCTTGGCGGCGATGGCGATGATGCCGGTGGACCGCCAGGTTCCGGTCTCGGCCGCCGACAGGACGTCATCGACGAAGAACATCTGGTCTCGGACGCCTCCCTCGCGCGTGGTGGCCGCGATCACGCCCTGGACGCCCATGTTTCCGAAGCGCCCTTGGATTTCCCCAAAGACGTAGCGGCCGCTGCCCTCGCCCTCGAACGCTTCGCCGGTGCTCAATTCGGTGAGCGCTTCCGTTGAGACGAAGATGCTGAGCACAAAGGGAGTGCCGTCGTGGGCGGTGCCGTCGTAGACGCCGGGTCCGTCAATCTCCGTGCTCACGCGGTAGAAAAGGCCGGCGCGGTGGGTCGGGCCGAACGCCGCTTCCGCCAGCGAGTCGTTCGCTTTGTGCGATTTCTCCCACGCTTCGCGCATCGGCTCGGTCCACGTCGAGTACCTGGCGCCGGACCAGCGGAGGTAGTCCTCCTCCGAGGGCGGGGGCGGCGCGACCGCGTGCGCCGCTCGCGGAATGCTCGTCGCGATCATCGCTCCAAGCATGCATCCCAGGAAAAACGAGGAACGAAAGATCCATTTCGCCAGGCCACTCATGGAAGACCTCCTTGAAAGGGGTTTGAGGACCGACGCAACGTACCGCGCACGCCGAGCATGTCAATCTCATTTGCGCTTGAATTGTATTAATTCAAAGGCACATTTATGTGCTGTTTTCGAGCCCGGGCGTGATCACGGGACCGATTGGTCACCCCCCGCGTCGTCCGGCACCTTGCAGGAAAGGCCTAGATGCTTGATGGCGCGGGCGGTGAGGGCGCGGCCGCGGCGGGTGCGGGCGAGGAAGCCGATCTGGAGCAGGTAGGGCTCGACGACGTCCTCAAGGGTGGCGGCGTCTTCGTTCATGGTGGCGGCGATGGCTTCGACGCCGACGGGGCCACCGGAGTAGACGTTGCCGATGGTGGTGAGGTAGGCGCGGTCGAGGCCGTCGAGGCCGAGGTCATCGACGCCTTCAAGCGCGAGGGCTTCGCTGGTGATCGGGATGGAGATCTCGCCGCGGGCCCTGACGGTCGCGAAGTCGCGGACGCGGCGGAGGAGGCGGTTGGCGACGCGGGGCGTGCCGCGGGAGCGGTCGGCGATGAGGTTGAGCGCGGCTTCGTCCACGCGCGGGATCGCCAGGAGCGAGCAGGCGCGGCTGAGGATGCGGATGAGCTCGGGCACCGCGTAGTAGCGGAGGTGGTGCGTCATGCCGAACCGGCCGCGGAGGGGGCCCGAGAGCAGGCCGGCGCGGGTTGTGGCGCCGATCAGCGTGAAGGGCTTGCACTTGATCTGGACGGTGCGGGCGGCGAGGCCGGAATCGACGGTGACGTCGACGCGGTAGTCCTCCATCGCGGGGTAGATGAACTCCTCGACCTGGATCGGAAGGCGGTGGATCTCGTCGATGAAGAGGACATCGCGGGGGCCCAGGCGCGTGAGTGCGGCGACGAGGTCGGTGCCTTTGGTGAGGGCGGGGCCGGAGGTCACGAAGATGTTGGTGCCAAGCTCGGCGGCGATGACGTGGGCCATCGAGGTCTTGCCCAGGCCGGGGGGGCCGTGAAGCAGGATGTGTTCGACGGGCTCTTGCCGCTTGGAAGCGGCGTGGACGGCGATGGAGAGCCGCTCGAGGAAGTCATCCTGACCGACGTACTCCGACAGCTTCTGCGGGCGGAGCGCCCAGTTGCGCTGGTCCTCTTCCGGGGAAAGGGAGGGGGAGATGACACGCTCGGTCGCCATGACGCGAGCATAGGGGGGAAGGGCCGGTCGTCGGGCTATTTGACCGGCAGGCCCTTGGCTCGCCAGAGTTCAAGGAGCGTCTTGATGTTGGTGGGCTCCCAGACGGAGCCGTCGGCGAGTCGGGTTTCGATGAGCTCGCCGGTGTCGCGGATGCGGGTGGTCTGGACGAGCGTCTTCTCGCCGCCCATGGAGCGCAGGCTTGTCGTGAGCTCGAAGACCTTGCCGTTTTTGTCGGCTTGCGTGAGCGCATCGCGGCGCATGCGGATCTGCTTGTCCTCGTGCTGGTAGCTGTAGAAGCCGAACTCGGAGAGGACTTTCTGTTTGACGAGGATCTGCGGGAGGAGGTAGTGCTCGACGCGCGAGATGTAGCCCTCGGGCGGGATGGTCGTGTGCACGGGCTTGCTGTTGGCGAGGCTGTTGCCGTCGGTGGTGGTGACGGTCATGGCTTCGTCTTTGCGCGCGCCGAGTTCGCGGGCGACGTGGGTTTTCTCAGGGGTTTTCAGAGCGGTGCTGAGGGTCCAGAGCTCTTCCTTGCGGTCGACGGTCATGAAGAAGATGCCCTGCATGTCGGCGTAGTTCTCGCCGACGCGGAGGCGCGAATCGATCTGGACAAAGAAGCCGGGAGCGTCGTCCGCGCCGCTTCCGAACTGGGCGAACTGGGAGCGTTTGCCGAAGCCGGTCTGGATGCGGCGGTAGCCGACCTCGCGTGCTTTCTCGGGGTCGCCGTCCTTGGCGGGGACGTAGAGGCGTTCCCAGCGTTCGGGCCGGGAGACGATCTCCTTGAGGTCCGCTTCGGAGAGCGAAGTGAGGAGCTGGGTGCCGGATTTGACGAGGGTCGCGACGCGTTCCTGGGATTCGGCCTGGTCGACGACGGAGAGGGTGGTCTGGGTGTCTTCGTAAGCGACGCGTGCGGATTCGAAGCGGGACTTGTCGCAGAGCACATCGCAGAAGACGAACGAGCCGGGCTGGGACTTGAAGACGGTGATGCCGCGGACGATCTCGCTTTTGCCGTCCTTGCTGGGGACCTGGAGGTAGACGCGTTCGGCGGGGCGGCCGGCGACCATGGCGATTTTGTTGTGCTCGATGGTGCTGGCTTTGGAGCCTTCTTGAGACACGGAGGCTTCGACGAGCTCGATCTGGGCTTTCATGAGCTCGCTGGTGGTCATGCTCCGATCGGCGAACTGGCGGGTGTAGATGCGGATGATCCAGGATTTGTCCTCGGGGATGATCTGGATCTCGGCGGCGCCGGCTCCGTGCTGAGCTTCGGATTTGGCGCCCTTGGGGATGAGGAGGGTGATGTTCGCTTCCTCGAGGGAGAGGGGCGCGGGCTCGAACTCGGTCGTGACACCCTTCGGAGCGGCGGCGGGCGCGGCCGGGGCCTTGGCGTCGGGGGTCGTGGCGGGCTGGGTTTCTTTTTTGTCGTCGGGCTTGGCGGCCGGCTTGGGCTTGGCCGCGGAAGCCGGGAGGGGGACCGCGCCCTGGGATTGGGCGATGGCGGCCCCGGCGAGGAGGGTCGATGCGGCGAGGGCGATGGGCAGAAGGGAGCGGGCGTGCATCGGTTTGGTTCCTATACGGAATCTGGAAGGGCAGGCTCGCGGAAGCGGTGACCTGTCGGGGTTTGGGAGTGGGGCGAGCCGTTGGCTTTCAACCATACGGATCGGCGGTCGGGGCGTTCCCGGTCAAACTTGGGCGGGGGGTGCGGGGGTCTGGGGCGAGGTTGGGGCGTCTCGTCCGGAAAGTCGGAAGGTCGGGGAAGCTCGGCGGGTTGACTGAGGCGGGGGGGTGTCTATTCTTCCCTCCCCCTGTCGGGAGGCGTGTGCGCGCTCCGGCGGAGGGGAAAGTCGAAAGAGGTTTTGATGAGCAGCGGCAAGATTCGAATTCGGATGGAAGCTTACGACCACCTCGCCCTCGATGCGTCGGCGAAGGAGATCGTGGAGCACGCCAAGCGGACCAACGCCAAAGTCGCCGGTCCGGTGCCGCTGCCGACGCGGGTGGAGCGCTACACGGTGCTTCGTTCGCCTCACATCGACAAGAAATCGCGTGAGCAGTTCGAGATCCGCACGCACAAGCGGATCATCGACATCCTCGATCCGAACGTTCGCACGGTCGAGGCGCTGAACCGCCTGGTCGTTCCGGCGGGCGTGTTCGTGAAGATCAAGGCTTGAGCATGAGCAAGATGGCCCGGCAGGTTTGCCGGGCCTTTTTCGTCGGCTGAGTTTGCGGGTGAACGGGGCGGATGGGCAAGTGGGGACAAAGTCGGACGATCAGGGCGGCCAATAGGGGCTTGCACCGGATTCCGCGAAGGTGAATGACGATGGCGGTGACTCTTCTGGGCAAGAAAATCGGCATGACCCGCGTGTACGACGCCAAGGGCGCGAGCACGCTGGTGACGGTGCTTGAGGTCGGCCCCTGCACGGTGACGCAGGTCAAGACGAAGGAAAACGACGGCTACACGGCGGTGCAGATCGGTTGGGGCGAGATGAAAGCTCGCAACAGCACGATGCCGCTGATCGGTCACGATGCGAAGGCCGGGACGAGCCCCAAGCGGCACCACCGCGAGTTCCTCGTGGACGACAAGAGCGTCGGCGAGTACACCCTCGGCCAGGTCCTGACCGTCAAGGCTCTCGAAGGCAACATGTTCGTGGACGTGATCGGCACGAACAAGGGCAAGGGTTTCGCCGGCACGATGAAGCGGCACCACTTCAAGGGCATGCCCGCGACGCACGGTACGGAACGTAAGCACCGCTCTCCGGGCTCGATCGGCTCGCTTTGCTCGAACCGCGGCTTTGGCGGCGGTCTGGCCAAGGGCAAGAAGATGTCCGGGCATATGGGCAATGTTCGGGTCACGTGCCGAAATCTGGACGTGGTCCGCATCGACGAAGCCCGGAACCTGATCTTGGTGAAGGGAACGGTTGCCGGCGCGAACACGGGCACGATTCAGATCCGTCCGGCCGTCCGCTTGTACACGAGCAAGCAGAAGAAGGTCGACGCGGCAAAGAAGTAAGAACGAAAAGGTGACTTTTCGGGTGAGGGGGCCAATGATCGAGGCCCGGCATCTCGAAAGTCGCCGGTGGATGGATTGAGAGTCTTCGTCGTCGGCCCCCAGCAGGCAGGGACCGGCGAGCCCGAAAGGTCGGCTTGGGAGGCACGCGAGTGCGGACCGGGATCGAAACCGCCGGGTGACGACAAATGAAGGATCAGCGAGAGAACGGTTTGGACGAGAGTCCACCCGTGCTGATCCGGACGGCCGAGTCGATTCCGACCCGACCCCCGTACCCGCCAGCGTGGCGTGTGCGAGCCCCGAAGCCGAAACGGCGACCCGGGGCGATAGGAGGCGAGGCGGATAGGCGGACGGCAAGCATCGGGGCGACCCGTGTTTGCCGGCAAGAGGCGTTTGGCGAGGAATGACACAATGGATGTCCCCGTCCTCAATATGGCTGGCACACAAGTCGGCACTTTGAAGATCGACGAGCAGGCGCTCGGCGGCGAAGTCAATCCGGCCCTGATCAAGCAGGCCTATGTGCGGTACCACGCTTCGACCCGTCAGGGTTCGAGCTTGACGAAGAACCGCCGCGAGGTCGAGGGCTCGACCCGCAAGCTCTACAAGCAGAAGGGCACCGGTAACGCCCGTCACGGTGACAAGAAAGTCAACCTGATGAAGGGCGGCGGTCACGGCCACTCCAAGAAGAAGGTCCGCGAGGACTTCCGCTTGGACATGCCCAAGAAGATGCGCCGCAAAGCCAACCGCAACGCGCTGCTCGCCAAGCTGGTGGACAACGAAGTTCGCGTGGTGGATGACATCTCCTTCAAGGAGCCCAAGACCAAGGGGTTCCTGGGCTTCCTGGAAGCGATCAAGGTCGACCGTTCCGCGGTCGTCGCGCTTCCGGTCGATGCCGCCAAGAGCGAGAACGCCCGCAAGTCCGGCCGCAACGTCGAGGACGTGACGCTGATCCGCGCTGACCAGCTGAACTGCTTTGACATGCTGAACCACCGCTTCCTCGTGATCGGCAAGGCCGACCTGGAAGCCTGGCTGAACGGTCCGTGGTCGCAGACGGGCAAGGACGCGAAGCTTGAGCCCAAGGGCATGTCCGCCGAGGGCGTGCAGGCCAAGGGTTCGGGCGCGAAGGATGCTGAAGCCAAGCCTGCGGCGAAGGCCGTCAAGCCCGCGGCGAAGGCCAAGAAGGAGACCAAGTAATGCCAGCCAACGTCGCTGCCATGTACATCGTGAAGCATCCGCTTCTCTCCGAGAAGAACACGGACCAGATGACCGACCACAAGCGTTACAGCTTCCTGGTTGATCCCCGCGCCACGAAGACCGAGATCAAGAAAGCGATCGAGGAGCTTTACAAGGTGCGTGTGGAGTCGGTGAGCACGCAGATCCGCAAGGGCGGGATGCGTCGCCTCAAGTACGGCTCGGTCTCGGACCCCATCAGCAAGAAGGCCACGGTCAAGCTCCACAAGGACGACTCGATCGAACTGTTCTGATCCCCTGAACGCTCACCTCCGCCCGGCGGAAGGAACTGAATCATGCCGATCAAGATTTACAAACCCACGAGCGCCGGCCGACGCAACGCGTCGGTGAACGCGCACGCCGAGGTCACGAAGAAGACCCCCGAGCACAACCTGCTCCGTCCGCTGCCGCACACCGGCGGCCGCAACCACCACGGCATCGTCACGGCCCGCGGCATCGGCGGCGGCGTGAAGTCGATGCTCCGCCTGATCGATTTCAAGCGGAAGGACCGCAACGGGATCGTCGGCAAGGTGATCGGGATCGAGTACGATCCGGGTCGCTCCTCGCACATCGCCCTGGTCGAGTACACCGATGGCGAGCGTCGGTACATCCTTGCTCCGATGGGGCTCAAGGACGGCCAGGAGATCCTGACCAGCGCGACCGAAGCGGTCGAGCCGAGCGTCGGCAACTGCATGCAGCTCCGGTTCATTCCGACCGGTCTTGAAGTTCACGCGGTGGAGCTCGTCGCGGGCAACGGCGCGAAGATGTGCCGCTCGGCGGGCAGCTTCGCCAAGCTCTCCAACAAGGATGAGCAGTACGCGACGCTGATCCTTCCTTCGGGCGAAATGCGCAAGGTCGACATCAACTGCCGTGCGACGATCGGCCAGGTCGGCAACATCGACCACCGTCTCCGCAAGCTCGGCAAAGCCGGCCTGTCGCGGCTCATGGGCATCCGTCCGATCACCCGCGGTATGGCGAAGAGCCACCACGCCCACCCGCTGGGCGGCGGTTCGGGTCGTTCGAAGGGCAACCGTGCTCCTTGCGGACCGACGGGCGTTCTTG
>JBIKTT010000043.1:0-9219 GCA_044347925.1 Phycisphaerales bacterium | reverse complement strand
AATGATCAGTCGGGGCTGACGATCGCGGTGGTGGTGGCTTCGCTGATTGTCTCGCCGATGCTGGTGGGACCGGCGAACAAGTTGGCGCATCGGTTGGCGAAGCTTCCGTTCGCGTGGTGGATCCGGACGAGCTCGCTACGCGAGCCCGAGGCGGGAGCGGAGGGTGAGGGCGGGGACGCGAAGGTGGTGATCGCGGGGTTTGGCCCGGTGGGGCGTGCGGTGGCGGACCGACTGGAGGTGGCGGGGGTGTCGATTGCGATCATCGAGCTCAACGCGCACACGATCGAGCGTCAGTCGCGGATCGGCAAGCGTCGGATGGTGTTCGGGGACGTGACGAACGCGGAGGTGCTGGAGTCGGCGGGGGTGTCGCACGCGGCGGCGGTGATCCTGACGGTGCCGGACGAGGAGACGTCGCTTCGGGCGTGCCGTCAGGTGCGGCAGCTGAATCCGACGGCGTTCATCGCGGTGCGGACGGCGTTCTTGTCGGGGATGTTCCAGGCGACGCAGCTTGGCGCGGACCACGTGGTGGTGGAGGAGCTTGCGACGGCGGACGTGATGCAACGCGAGGTGATCGCGCAGCTTCGCAAGCGAGAGATCATTCCGGCGTAGCGGGAGCGGCGGTGATCAGGCGGCTTTGGTGCCGGCGATGGCGAGGCCTTTGCCGCCTGGTGCGCGTCCGGCGTTGACGGCGGCGATGGCGGCACGGACGACCTCGGAGGGGTCGGTGAATTTCTGCGGAGCGCCTTCACCGAAGTGGACGACGCCCATGAAGCACCTGGCGTCGCCTTTTTCGAAGGAGGCACGCACGGCTTCGGCCAGGGCGACCATCTCGCGGTCGGAAGCCATGACGGCGACGATGGAGTAGACGCGATCGCTGAGCTTGCAGATGGCGGCGCCGGTGGGGGTGAAGTGCTTTTTGAGAAGGGTGCGGAGGCGTGCGCCGAATTCGGGGACGGCGTCGAAGGCGGTGCCGGGCTCGATCATGACCTGGACGAGGGATGCGGGCTCGGACTGTTCGGCGGAGACCATGAAGGCGCGGCGGAGGGCCCATTCGAAGCCCTTGCGGCCCATGATGCCGGTGGCGGGGTCGAGGTCGGTGGGGTCGATGAGCATGAGCTCAACGCCGACGGAGGGCGTGGGGCCGTCGCCGGGTGCGGTGGTGGCGGAGGCGAGGGCCTTTTCGGCGCGGGCTTCGGTGTCGGGGGCGACGTCGAGGGCGTCAAGACCGATGTCGAGCTTGAACATATCGGCCATTTCGCGGGTGGCTTCCTTGGCGCGCTTGAGTCCGGCGTCGATCCTGTCGGTGGTGAGGTTGAGCCACTGTCCGGCTTTGTCGTAGAGCTTGCGGAGGGCGTCGGAGTCGGGATCCATGATGGCGTCGTGGACGAGGTTTCCCAAGCCGACGCCGTGGACGATCTCATTGTGCTGTGCGGGAGCGGCGGTGGGCCGCTCGTGGTATTTGACGGGGATGACGAGCGAGTCGGGGAGCTTCCAGCGTTGGGCGAGCATGGCGCCGATGTCGGGGTGCTGGATCTCGAAGGCGGTGAGCTCGGCTTTGACGAGCTTGCGGTGGTCGCCCTGGGTCTGCGCGAGGACGGCGGCGTAGTCGCGTCCCATGGCGCGGAAGAGAGCCATGACGCCGATGTCCTGGAGGAGGCCGGCGATGAAGACTTCATCGCCGTACTTGGCGCCGGCGGCTTCGACGAGGCATTTGCCGCCGACGGCGGTGAAGAGGCCTCGGCGCCAGTAGTCCTGGTAGTTGAAGCCGTCGTCCTTGCGGGAGTCGATGGAGGAGACGAGGGAGAAGCCCAGGACGAGGGCTTTGACGGGTGAGAGGCCGAGCATGACGAGGGCTTTGTCGATGGAGCCGCAGCGCTGGCGGAGGCCGTAGAAGGACGAGTTGACGGTGCGGAGGACCTTGACGGTGAGGCCCTGGTCGTTCTGGATGGTCTTGGCGAGTTCGGAGAAGCGGACGTTCTGGTCGGAGCAGAGCTCGATGACCTTGAGGGCCACCGCGGGCAGCGTCGGGAGCGACGGGCACGCCAAGATCTCTTCCAGCATCTCGCTGTTCATCGTCCGAGTCTTTCCGGACCTGTCGAGCGCGGCGTACGCCGCGAGCCGCAGCGGTCCAACTGTCCGCGGCTCTCGGAAAGCATCGGACGGTTGGGGGGGCTACTTCAGCCGGATCTGGCGGCGCGTGGGAGGGAACTTGCGGCGAAGACTTGATGGAGGGAGGCGAGGGGCTGGCCGAGGACCTCGCGGAAGTAGGCGGCGAGGAGGCGGGCGGCCCGTTCCCAGGTTTCGGGACTTTGCGGGGCGGGGGCTGGCGTGTCGGCGGAGAGCTCGCGGAGGCAGCGGATGGTCTCGCTTCGGACGGGCCAGGTGGGGACGGAAGCGTCGGGCGTGGCGGCGAGGAGGCCGCCGAGGTGGGGGGCGAAGAGGTAGCGGTCGCGGGGCTCGAGGGGGATGCCCGAGCGGGCGTCGTTGTTCAGTTCGGGGCGGTAGCCGGTGTCGGTGAGGAGGGCCCATTGGAAGCGGGCGAGGGCTTCGTCGATGTCCCCGTTGGTGTGGGGGGTGGTGGCGGCGGAGTCGGCGGCGCCGAGGGTGCGGAGGCAGAGGAGCGTGGCGTCGAAGGCTTTGGGGTGCGGGTCGTGGTCGCGGATGGAGTGCTGGAGGAGGTCGGCGACGAACATGGCGGCGTAGAAGCGGCGGAGGACCTGGCGGAGGCCGGGGAAGATCTCGGCGAGGTCCCACTCGGTGAGGGTGGCGAGCTCGGAGGTGGGCTTGGCGATGAAGAGGATCTGGCCGCGGGTGAGGAGCTCGATGCCGCCGGAAAAGCGGGCGTTCTCGCGCTTGGAGCCTTTGGCGAGGCCGCGGAGGACGCCGTGATCGCGTGTGAGCAGCGACACCGTCTGGCTGGTCTCGGACCAATCCCAGTGACGGATGCAGATGGCGTCGTCGGCGGCGGCGGGCACGGGGCAGCGTAGCGGAGCAAATGGCCGAAGTTCAAAATGGCCAAATGGCCAAACAAAAGCCGGGAAAGGCCTATGCTCTTGCGTGCATTTTTCACTTGTGGATTCGGTGCTGGAGCGGTCGGACGATCGGATCGTGACGATCAAGCATGTCACTTCCGCGGAGGAGTATTTGCAGGATCACTTTCCGGGGTATCCGGTGCTTCCGGGCGTGATGATGCTTGAAGCGATGGTGCAGGCGGCGCGGCTGCTTGCGGATCCGGAGGATCGGGCGGATCCGCCGCTGGTGCTTGGCGCGGTGCGGGGGCTCAAGTACGGGCGGTTTGTGCCTCCGGGGGCGACGCTTCGAGTAGAGGTGACGAGGTTCAAGGTGACCGAGGGCGGGGAAGAGTTCAAAGCGGAGGCGCTGCTGGTGGAGCCGACGGCCGCGGCGGGGGCTGAGCACCCTGTGGCGGCGAGCGGGCGGATTACTCTGCGGCCGGCGCGGCTGTAAGTCTTGGATTCGCAGGGCGTTGTGTTCTGGGCGAGGACAATGGGTAGGGCGTAGGCTAACATACCCGTTCGAACACAGAACGCGTGCGGCGTCCGACCTTTGCGGACGGTTTGCAGCGCTTCATGGAATCCGAGATGACACGCGAAGAGATTTTCGAGAAGGTCAGAGAGTTGCTTGTGGACGCCTTGGCGGTGGATGAGGACGAGGTGACGCTTTCGGCTCGTCTGACGACGGACCTTGGCGCGGAGTCGATCGATTTTCTCGACATCGTGTTCAAGCTTCAGCAGGCGTTTGGGATCACGATCCCGCAGGGTGAGCTTTTCCCCGAGGGTGTGGCGCAGAACGCGGAGTTTGTGAAGGATGGGCGTGTGACGCCGGCGGGGATCGCGGGTCTGAAGGGCAAGCTGCCGCACGTGGACTTCTCCGAATGGGAGAAGGATCCGGTGTTGAAGAAGGTGGCTTCGGTGTTCACGGTGGAGACGCTTGTGAACTACGTGGAGCGGAAGCTTCAGAAGTGAAGAGTTGGCGGTGGGGTTTGGGTTGAGGGGTTGAGGCGCGCTCATGCGATGGATGTGGATTGATCGTGTGGTGGAGCTTGTGCCGCGGGAGCGGCTTGTCGCGATCAAGCATGTCTCGATGGCGGAAGAGCATCTGCACGATCACTTTTCGGCCAAGAGCGGGGCGTGGGGCGAGCGGCGGGCGCAGCCGGTGATGCCGATGAGCTTGATTGTGGAAGGCATGGCTCAGACAGCGGGGATTTTGGTGGGGCACGCCGAGCAGTTTCGCGAGAAGGTGATTCTGGCGAAGGTTGGGAAGGCGGAACTGACGCGTGAGGCGCGGCCGGGGCACACGCTTCGGTATACGGCGACGATCACGCATCTGGATGCGGTGGGTGCGAGCACGCAGGGCGTGGTGGAATTGATCGAGCCTGCGGCGACGGGCGGAGCGGGCAAGGTGGAGAGGATCGGGACGATCGACCTGATGTTCAGCCATTTGGACAACAACATGGCGGGGCAGGCTTTCCCGGAGTGGAACTTCGTGTTCAGCGAAAGCTTCAAGACGCTTTTGCGGACGAGCGGGGTCGGGGGCTGAGCTGGAAGAGTCAGCCCGCGTCGCGAGGGGGCGGGCGGTGCGGGCGAGCGGGGATTATGGTGACGTTTAGCGGGGTGTGTCGGAACTGGCTTGAGGGTCGGTGCGAATCTCTCGTTACGTCGGCTTTCGTGGGATCTTGAGCCGGCGCATCGTGGATGATCCCATTCAACGGGTTCCGGGGCGGAGCAACGTATGAAGAGGATTCCGGGCGGACTGACGGCTGGGGTGGCGGCGTTGGCGTCGACGGTGGTGGGGGCTTCGGGGGCTTGCGGGCAGGTGGGGCCGCGGGTGGATTTTCGGGTGCTTGCGGAATTCGGGGAATCTGCGAGCGGGGCTTGGCCGCTTGTGCAGGAGGCTCCTTCGTCGCCCCGTGCGATTGTTCAATTGGATGATGGCAGCGTGATGTGGGACTCGGGTCGGATCCACTGGATCAATGATGACGGTGTGCAGCAGATCCTCGCGCCCGGGACGAGGCTGGTCGGCCTTCCCGATGAGGATTTCACGTACTCGATCTGGTCCTCTCCGCAGTTCACTCCGCAGTGTGCGTTTCGCCTGGACGATGGGCGTGCGGCGTTTCAAGTGATCGCTCGGCGGAGCAACGGGACGCAGGTTCTTGCGATGGTGTTGGGGATGCCGGGTGCGCCCGCGATCGCGGATGCGCGAGGTGCGTATGCGGTATCGCGCGACGGGTGCATCCTCACGTTGGCGTCGTCCGCGTTCGCGAGGCAGACCGGGCCTTTGGGCGGCACGCTCGTGACGTACCTGCAGCCGAACATGCCGATCGGCGGCGTTGCCCCTGCCGGGGCTACGTACCTGACGGAAGACGCGACATTTTCACGATTCTACTCGGATGGTTCGATTCGAATTTCCGGGACGGGGATCTCGCAGACGCCGCCTCCGTTGCAGACGTTTCAAGGGGTGTATCGCGGCGGTGAGGCGATTGCGTACCTCTACGGCGCGAGATCGATCCCCGGCGTTTCGGTTTCTGTCGACGCTCGTTTCTCGGAGCAGGTGGCGAGTTTCGCGAACGGGAGCGTGCTTGTGCAGGGGTACGGCTTCTCGCTCGGCGCGTGCGTTGTCCGTCCCGATGGGACCGGGTTTGATGTTGTTTCGCCTTCGACGGTGCTGCCGGGGTATCCATCGGACTTTCGGATCGCGAGCCTCGGAAGCGTTGTAGCGACGGCGGACCAGCGGGTTTACGTCTGTGCGACCAGGTTTGTGAATGGGCAGTCGCAGCAGATCGACCAACCCGGGCTCTTCGAGTACGAGGACGGCAGCCTTCGCCTGATTGTGGCGAGCGGTGACTTGCGGCTTCGCTCTCCCGGCGGGCAGAGTGTCAAGGTCTTTGAGGGCTCGTCCGGCAGCCCGTCGTGGATTTCGTCGGGCGGCAAGATCGCCTGGATGGCGACGGTGTCGCAGGGCGGTCCGAAGGCTCTCGTCTTCGCGGATCGGACCGGTGTGGTGGTTCCTTCGATGTGGAAGGGTGAAGCTGCTCCGGGGCCTTTGGCAGCGTTCGGCGAGGTCGATTCGCTGAGTTGCACGAACGTGAGCGGGCAGGATTTCGGGCGGACCGGATCGGACATGCCGTCGGACACGACACGGCTCGCTGCGGACGGCTCTCTTGTGGTCTGGGTGCGTACGAGGGATCGTGCGGCGGGACGCTTCCGGATGTTCGCGGTGTCGGCGCGGCTGAATGTGTGTCCGCCGGACATCAACGAGGATGGGTTCATTGATTTCTTCGACTACGACGCGTTTGTTGGGTGCTTTGAGAGCGGGGAAGGGTGCGGGCGGTTCAATGTCGGGGATTTCAACCAGGACGGGTTCACGGACTTCTTTGACTACATGGGGTTTGTGGAGGCGTTTGAGGTGGGGTGCTAGGGGAGCGGGTGGTTGGAAAACTTGTTGGGGGCTTTATGATCGTTGCAAGCAAGGTCTCGATGGTGGCGATGTTGATGACCGTCGCGGGCGTCGCGTGCGGGCAAACCACGCCGCGGGTGGATTACCGGGTGCTTGCGGAGGTCGGGAGGACGGCGAGCGGGCCGTGGCCGGCGATCGATCCTGGCTGGACTCAAGGTACCCCGGACATGATGCTTCAGTTTGCCTCGGGGGAGGTGGTGTGGGGCGGGGACGCGCTGTATTCGATCGACGATGACGGGGCGGAAGAGATCCTTGCGGTGGGGACGAGAGTTCCGGGGCTTGCGGATGCAGATTTTCGGTTCGAGTTGCAGCCGGACTGGTCGGGGTACGGGTCGCGAGCCGTGGAGCTTCGCGACGGGCGATCCGCGTTTCGCGTGAGGTATTCTTCGTTGACGCCGGGTCAAGCGGGCGGAGAGGCTTGGATCGTGGGCCGACCCCGTCAGCCGGAGTTCGCGGAGAGTCGATTCGTCTCCAAGATTCGTGGAGACGGAGCGTGCTTGCTCTGGAGCGGCGGGAGCGTGCTTCAGGTCGGGATGCTGGGTGATGAATTCGTGCCGCTCGATCTGAACAGGACGGTGATTGGCGGGCTTGCGCCACAGGGGTCGGTGTTTTCCATCCTTGAGGATGCGAAATTCGGCGGAGAACGTGCCATCATCATCAGGGGCGTGGCTTACCCGCCCACTCGATGGATCAGGGGTCTCTACGTTAACGGGCAGCTCCGCGCGACGAGCTTTCAGGGTGTGCCGATTCCGGGCGTGCCGACACCGATCAGTTCCGGATCGGAGATCTACGGGGTTCTGGCGGACGAAACCGCCCTCATGAGACAGCCGGGAGCGGCTTGGATGGTCTTTCCGGACGGCACGGGGCGCGAGATTGCTTCCCCGCTGATCGCTCTGCCCGGGTATGGCCCCGATGGCTTCGCGGTCCAGCCGATTCCATTCGCGACGGCGGACGGCCGAATCTACCTGTCGGTGCGGGGCGCCACGAACGAGTCTCCGCGGGCGTTCTTTCCCGGTCTTTTCGAGTATGAGAACGGTGCTCTCCGTCCGATCGTGATCTCTGGTGATCCGCGGCTCGGGAGCCTGCGAAACGTCGGCGTTCCGAACGGGCTCGCGGCAAACGTGTGGTTCACCTCGGGCGGGCGGGGCGCGTGGACGAACGGGCAGGAGCTCGCCTTGGTGGAGAGGAGCGGGGTTGTCGCGCTGGTCGCTTCGGCCGGCGATCCGATACCGTTGCCCGGCGTGCTTGGGTCTTATGGGGTCGTTGAGGATATGGGAGCCAGCGATGTGCGCGACACGGACGAAATCCCGATCGGGACCGATGGTTTGGGCGGGACCACGCGGATGGCGAGGGACGGCTCGGTCGCGTTTTGGGTGCGCATGCGCGACGCGAGCGGTGTGCGGCGTGTTTTCGTGATGTCCGCGCGACTGGACCTTTGCCCGCCGGACGTGAACGAGGACGGATTCGTGGACTTCTTCGACTATGACGCGTTCCTCGCGTGCTTTGAGAGCGGGGAGGGGTGCGGGCGGTTCAATGTCGGGGATTTCAATCAGGACGGGTTCACGGACTTCTTTGACTACATGGGGTTTGTGGGAGCGTTTGAGGTGGGGTGCTAGGGGGAAGAAGGCGTCGGGCATCAGGCATCAGGCATCGGGCACCAGAAATCAGGCATTGGGCGCATCGAAGACCCCTCATCCGTCGCTGGCGCGGCACTTTCTCTCCGTGAAGCACGGGGAGAAGGGGGGTTAGTGCATCGCGTGGCGGGCGAGTTGGGTGCCGCCGACGAGGACGGGGAAGATGTTGAGGGCGATGGCGGTGAGGGCGACGCCGCGGCCGGTGTGGAAGCGGATGCGGCCGATGTGCTCGCAGATCACGAGCACGAGGATGATGAGGAAGAACTTGTAGGCGAGCATGCCGGGGAGGCCGGCGGAGTCGATGACCTGCTTGGCGATGATGTTGAGCTCGGCGCCGCCGCGGGTCAGGATGATCCAGGTGAGGATGACGTCGAGTGACGCGAAGAGGATCACCCAGCGGTAGTAGCGGGGGTAGAGGACTGGTTTGTCGAGCATGATGTGCTCCTACGGAACCCGTTCTTCGTGCGAACCCCGGACCAGACGATCGAAGAGTCCGTTCGGGGGAAGCTGGCCGGTCCAGGTGTGGAACTGAAGCGTGGCTTGCCGGACGAACATGTGGACGCCGTCGATGGTTCGCCAGCCGGCGTGCTGAGCGGCTTGGAGGAGGGGGGTTTGAGCGGGCGTGTACACCGTATCCAGTACGAGCGGTTGGGCTTGGCGGTTCTGGGTGGTGGACTGGTTGGCAGTTCGGGGGATAAACCGGCTGACCGGAATGGGTGACTGATCGGGCGCGGGGCCGGATTTCATGCCGACGGGGGTGCAGTTGATGCAGAGGTCGAAAGCGGCGGGGTCGATCGTTTCCAACGGAGCGACGGCGGGCGCTGGCGTGCCGGTTGCGATGTGAGGGGCGAGGTCGTCGGCGACGGCGCGGGCTTTGGCGAGGTCGCGGTTGTGGATGGTGACGAGGGCGCCTTCGCGGAGGAGGCCGTATGCGGCGGCGCGGGCGGCTCCGCCGGCACCGAGGACGGCCGCTCGCAAGCCTTTGAGCGACGGGAACGCTTCGCGGAGGGGGTCGATGAGGCCGGGGACGTCGGTGTTGCTGATGGAAGCGGAAGCGAACGCGCCCGACGCGGTGCGGGTGATGGTGAGCGTGTTGGCGGCACCGACGGCG
>JBIKTT010000569.1:0-2510 GCA_044347925.1 Phycisphaerales bacterium | reverse complement strand
CGATGAGCTCGGCGTCGACATTCGGACGCCGCGCGGCGTTGAACGCCTGCCGTTCGAGACGCCCGCGACCACCAGCGATGAGGCCGCGGAGCGTGTGGAAGCTCTTTTCCGCAAGGGGGCGTCATGACGACCCCGCGTCCGGCTCGTCTTCGCGAAGCTCACGTCCACCTCGCGTGGCACGGCCGTGCTCTGGGCATGCTCCGGCTTGGCGACTGCACGAGCGTCAAGGACTGCCTGGCGAAGGTCGCTTCCGAAGCCGCTCGCCTGCAAGCCTCCGGCGCCCGCGACTGGCTCATGGGCGTCCAGCTCCGCATCGAAAGCTGGACCGACCCGCGCTGGCCGTCCCGCGAGGAACTCGACCGCGTCACCGGCACCCGCCCCGCGTGGCTGATGTCCTTCGACCATCACAGCTTGGTCGCCAATTCCGCCGCTCTGGCCGCTGCCGGGTTTGTCGAGGGGTGCTCCGATCCGCAAGGAGGCGTCCTCGGCCGCGATGAGACCGGTCGCCTGACCGGTCTCTGCCTCGAAGCCGCTTGCCGCCGCGTCCGCGAAGCTTCTCCCGAACCGCCCCCCGCCGAGCTCAAGCAGCACGTCCGGACCGCGATCCGCGACCTTGCCGCGATGGGGTTTGTCGAGGTGCACGACCTGCTGACCCAGCCGTGGCTTCCCGCGATGCTCGCCGAGCTTCACGATGCCGGTGAGCTTCCGATCCGCGTGGGTCTCTTCCCGCTCATCGAGCATCTCGCACCGGTCGCGGCGAGTCGGCAGGGGTGGTCCCGGCCCGGCCTTGAGCTCTTGGGCGGAAAGGTCTTTGTCGACGGCACGCTGAACGCCCGCACGGCGTGGATGCTCGCGCCGTACGCGGATGCGATGCTTGAGCACCCGTGCGGAACGGCGCTGATGTCGGTCGAGCAGATCGCATCGGCGATGCGGGCGTGCACGGTGCTGGAGGTGGGCTTCGCGGCCCACGCGATCGGCGACGGCGCCGTCCGGGCGTGTCTGGACGCCGCTCAGAGCCTCCCGCCCCTCCCCCGCGATGTTCGCCGAGCGTTCCGGATCGAGCACGCCGAGCTCATCGATCAAGCCGACGTGCCGCGATTCGCGGAACTGGGCCTGACCGCGAGCGTCCAGCCCTGCCACCTGCTTTACGACATCGAAGCACTCGAGCGGTCGCTCCCCGACCGGTTGCACCGCGTGCTTCCCCTCCGCGACCTCGTTCAAGCGGGCCTGGTCCCCGGCCGCACGCTCCTCTTCGGCTCCGACACGCCGATCGTCCGCCCCAACCCCGAAGACAGCATCCAAGCCGCGGTCCACCGCCGCCGCGCGGACTCGCCGGCTTCCCGCGCGATCGCCCCCCTCCAAGCGATCTCCGAGGATCAAGCCTGGGCGTGCTTTGCCGCATCCTGATCCCGCCCCCTCCGAGCCCGGCTTTCCTATGATTGCATGAGCTCACACAGGGCGCCGCCCGCCCCTTACTCGGAGGCTCACCCATGAAGCCCGGCATCGCGTACAACAACATCATCGACAGCGAGGAAGCCCGGATCGCCCAGGCCTGCGCCGACGACGCTCCCAACCGCACCGCTTCCGACATCGACGCCGACAAGTTCTACATCACGCAGCAGTACGAGCGCTACACCCCCGAGGACCACGACGTCTGGCGCGACCTGTACGACCGCCGCTGGATGCTCCTCGAACAGCAGGTCTCCCGGCAGTTCATCGACGGGATGAAGATCCTTCAGCTCACCCGCGACCGCTTGCCCCTTCTGGACGACATGGTCGTCACCAAGGACATCACGATCGCCGGCGGCAAGGTTGTCAAAGCCGGCACGCGCCTCGACGGCATCAACAAGTTCCTGCACGCCCAGTCCAACTGGGCTTCCTACGGCGTCCCGGGCTACCTCCCCGCCAAAGCCTTCTTTGCCTGCCTCGCCCAGCGCGAGTTCCCGACGACGGTTCTCATCCGCCCGCGCGAGGTCATGGACTACCTCCCCGAGCCGGACATCTTCCACGACGTCTTCGGCCACGTCCCGCTCCACACGCTCTCGGTCTTCGCCGACTTCCTCCAGACGTACGGCCAAGCGGCTCTCCGCTGCGACGACCCGATCCACGTCAAGCGCCTCGGCCGCTTGTTCTGGTTCACGGTCGAATTCGGCCTCATCCGCGAGAACGGCCAGGTCAAGGTCTACGGCTCGGGCCTCGTCAGCAGCCACGCCGAAAGCGAATACTCGCTGAAGGGCGCGTGGGAGAAGAAGGGCCAGACCGCTCCCGACTGCACGGCCCGCCCGGTCGCCGAGTGGCGACCCTTCGACCTCGAACGCGTCTGCGAGACGGACTTTGAGATCGACCACTTCCAGCCGATCTACTACGTGCTCGAGAGCTTCGAGCAGCTCCGCGACGCGATGAACGAGTACGCGGAAAAGGTCATCGGCCAGCACGCCTGAGGCCAGACTGTCGGTGGCTTTGGGTGGCACCCTCCAAACCACGGAGAGCACGGTGTCTTCAGGCCGCTT
>JBIKTT010000568.1:0-2517 GCA_044347925.1 Phycisphaerales bacterium | reverse complement strand
TTGAGCACCCGCACCAGCCCGTCCGTCAGACGACGGCCGGCGAAGTTGGTGATGAGGCCGAGCGTGAGGTCGGACGCTTTGAGCTGAGCCCGCAAAGCGGCGCGGTCGCCGCTCGACACGTCCCGGAACTCGCACATCACTTCGAGGACGAACTTCCCGTCGATGACGAAGTCGGTGATGATCTGGCCCACCGTCGCGTCCTTGTAGCGGACGGGGTAGGACCGGGCGACCTCGAAGGGGATGCCCTGAGCCGTGAACTCGTGCTTGAGGGCTTCGATGTAGACGCTCTCGGCGTATCCGGGCCCGAGGTTCATGTGCACATCGCGAGCGCAGCCGATGACCTTGTGGGACACCGCGGTCAGCGCGGGGTCCAGGTCGGACAGCGGGATCCCGCGACGTTCGCCGCCGCTCCGGCCGCCGCTTTCGCCGCGACCTCCCCCGCCGTACCGGCCGCTCTGGCCGCCGCCTTGGCCACCACCTTGGCCGCCTTGATATCCACCGCGCCCGCGTCCGTAACCGCCTTGGTATTCGCCGCTCATGGGAGGCTCCTGTGAAGATTCGGTCGGAGAAGCCGACGCAAGGCTTCAGACCGCTTTGAGAACAAGGGCGGCGTTCTGGCCGCCGAGGGACGTCGAACAGAGAAGCACATGCCGCAACGCGGCTTTCATGGATGAAGCGGATCCGGCGAGCAAGCCTTCCATCGGCCGCCCTTCGTGGATCCGCGCCGGAATCGTCTGCGTGGAGAGCATCATCGCCGCCACCGCCGTCGCCACGCCGCCGGAACCCGCCCACGAGTTGCCGATGTTCGGCGAAAGCGTGACCAGCGGGATCCGGGAAAGCCGCTCACCGAAGACAAGCTTGAGCGTGTGGCCCTCTCCCTCATCTTCGATCTTGGATCCGGGAGCTTGCGGCACGATCGCGTCGATGTCGTTGGCGGTGATGCCGGCATCGCGGAGCGCACGCTCGATCGCGAACCGGAGCCCGCGATTCTGCACGGCCGTCAGCCCGACGCGCTCCGCCGCGGTCGAATAGGGCGGCCAGCCGCTCTGCGCGGCGCCAAATCCGACGATCTGAGCGTACACCTTCGCGCCGCGGGCTTTGGCTTGGTCCATCGCTTCGACGATCAGGATGCCGCCGGCTTCCCCGGGCACGCCGACCGAACGCGGGTCATAAGGCTTGACCGCCGCCGAGCCCGTCTCGGCGTCACGGGTCTCTCCGACTTTGCCCGCGAGTTCGGCCCGGAGCAGCCCCATCACGTTGACCTTGCTCTCCGCTCCGCCCGAAAAGCACAGGTCCGCCGCGCCCCGCTCGATCACCCGGCAGCTTTCGCCCAGTGAGAGCAGCCCGCTGGCTTCCCCGCAGGTGATCGTGTTGCTCGGCCCCTCCGCTCCGTGCAGAATCGTGACGTGGCAGGCCAGCATGTTCGGCAGGTACTTGAGCATCCAGAGCGGCGGCAGATTGGTCAGCCCGCCCGAACCCCAGCGTTCCAGCGAGAAGACCTCGCCATCCTCGCCCGCCGCGACGGTCGAGGTCGCGAGAGCCCCGGTCAGCTCCTCGGCTTCAGCGGAGATCAGGCCGGCTCCGATCTGGCACCCCATCCGGTCCGGGGCGTACGTCGTCGGCGTGGCTTCTGCCTCGTCCCCGGCGTGCGCCCGGGTGATCAGCTTGGCATCTTCCACCGCAAGCTTGGCCGCCACCACGGCAAGTTCGGTGTCCCGCGCCATCACCTTGACCGCTTTGCGATAGTGCTTGGGCACGTGGTCGCGAGCCGAGAACTGCGACACCTCGCCCGCCAGCTTGCATCGGAACGCGGTAGCGTCAAACCGGGTCGTCGGTTTCACCGCCGAGGTTCCGGCGACCAGACCCTCCCACAGCGCGTTCACCCCAAGGCCAAAAGGGGACACGACGCCAAGCCCGGTGATGCCGATGGGTCGATTCATCCAGCCCATCGTATTCCCGCCGTCACCCCCGACCCCGACCGGTTCCAAACCCGCCCTTTCGCGACCGCCGTCGCGCCGCCACCCCGGCCAAACACCCCCCCTTCGGCGATGGCTCGGGTTTTCTGCTCCTCGCTCCGTCCGGGCACCGATACACTCCGATCGTGTCCGCCACCCCGAGTGATCCATCCGCCGCTCCCAAGCCTCAGCCGACCGCGTCCGCACGTCGGCCGGTGGCTTTCGACCCCGGCTGGCTCTTTCTCTTCGCCGGCCTGGCTCTGCTCTCGGCCACGATGCTGATCCCGGCGGTGGATAGCCTGCGCGAAGCCCGCTGGCTCCGCGACCGGGCCCGGATCTTCGAAGAACACCGTTTGCAACGCATCGCCCGCCACGACGAGTTCCTCGCCGCCCTCCGGGAAGAGGATCCGACCCTGAGCCTCGCCCTCGCCGCAAGCCAGCTCAACCAGATCACCGCCGACCGCTCCCCCCTCGACGGCGACCAGCTCGAACAGGCCGCCGGCGGCGCCTCCGTCTTCCCCGCCCTCGAGCCCGATCCCATCGCCCTCCCGCCCCAGCCCGT
>JBIKTT010000042.1:0-9282 GCA_044347925.1 Phycisphaerales bacterium | reverse complement strand
GGCCACGTCGGGCTTCCGGTGCAGGCGGTGACGCCGGGCAAGATCATCGGGGTGCTTCTGATCATCGGCGGGGTGGTGTGCGTGCGCTGGCTTTGATCGCGGGAGGGGCTTGGTTCTGGTATGCTGAAGCCGACTGATCGAGGAGGCACTGCCATGAACCGTCGTCATTTCTTCGCGGCCGCCGCCGCAGCCGGAGTCACCGTGACCGCCGCTCAGGGTCGAGCTTTGTCGGGGGCACCGCAGGGTGAGAAGCCCCGCGCCGTGAAGGGCAACCTCAAGCAGTCGGTCTGCCGCTGGTGCTTTGGCGGGATGAAGCTTGAGGACCTCGCCACCGCGGCGAAGGGCATGGGCTACCAGTCGATCGAGCTTCTGGACCCGCAGGACTGGCCGGTTGTTGCGAAAGCGGGCTTGACGTGCGCCGTCGGGAACATGGTCAGGAGCAACCCGATCCAGAAGGGCTTCAACCGCGTCGAGAACCACGACGCGATCATCAAGGAGCTCGAGGAACGCCTGCCGCTGGTCAAGGAAGCCGGCATTCCCAACCAGATCTGCTTCTCCGGCAATCGCGCCGGCCTGGACGACAAGGAAGGCCTCAAGAACTGCGCGAAGGGTCTCAAGCGGATCACGCCGCTGGCGGAGAAGCTCGGCGTCACGATCATCATGGAGCTTCTCAACTCCAAACGCGACCACGGCGACTACCAGTGCGACCGCACGCCGTGGGGCGTCGACCTCGTGAACGAGGTCGGTTCCGACCGGTTCAAGCTGCTCTATGACATCTACCACATGCAGATCATGGAGGGCGACGTCATCGCCACCATCCAGAAGCACCACAAAGCCATCGGCCACTACCACACCGCCGGCAACCCCGGCCGCAACGAGTTCGACGACACGCAGGAACTGAACTACAAGGGCATCTGTTCGGCGATCGTCGCGACCGGATTCAAGGGGTTCCTCGGACAGGAATTCATGCCCAAGCGGGACGGGATGACGTCGCTGCGGGAGGCGTTTGAGATCTGCGATGTGTGAAGCGGGCTGGCCGCAAAAACAACATCGCCCGGCAGGTCCGTGCCGGGCGATTGGGAAATGACCCCGATGGGATTCGAACCCATGTCGCATCCGTGAAAGGGATGTGTCCTGGACCAGGCTAGACGACGGGGCCAGCCGAGCAGATCGTAGGACCGCACCTCCTTGGAGTCATCCGGGGGGCGGAGCGGCGATCGACCTGCGGGGCTTCCGGTACGATCCGTCATGCCGACCGCGACCCGACCGCCGATCACGCCGCTTGCGTTACCCAAGGGGGTTCGAACGCTTTTGGTGTTTGGTGGGAGCTTCGATCCGCCGCATTTCGGGCACGAGATCGCTTCTCTGACCTCGCTGGCTGGCTTTGACCCCGCGACCACGAGGATCCTGCTTGTCCCCGCCGCGCGAAGCCCCCACAAAGCCGATGGTCCGCGAGCTTCGGACCGACAGCGGCTTGCCATGGTCCGGCTGGTGGCCCGCGGATACAAGCACGTCCTCGTCTGGACTGACGAACTCGATCGTGCGGCGGCCGGCAAACCGAGCTATTCGATCGAGACGCTTCGCCGACTCCGCCGGGTGATTCCTCCGGGCGTCAAGCTCCGATTGCTCATCGGCACCGATCAGGCCGTCGCGTTCCACCGTTGGAAGTCCCCCCGGGCGATCATCAAGGTGGCCGAGCCGCTGGTCCTCCGTCGCAGACCGATTGTGACCGCTCGCGCCCTCGGAAAGGCGATGGATCACATGTTCTGGACGCGAGCCGAGCTCGCTTCGTGGGAAGCACGCCTCGCCGAGAACATTCTCAGCCCGGAAAGCTCGACCGCCGCGCGAGCGGCGATCCCGGGAGCGCCGCTCGATGTGCGCCGATGGAAGCGGATTGCGGGACTGAACGGAATTCCCCCGGAGGTCGCACAGTACATCGTCAAACGCAATCTCTACGGCTTTCGTCCAAAGAAAAACCCCGCCGGAAGGCGGGGTGCGAAAGGCGGGTAGTCGTTCTGGACGGGCTTTAGGAGCAGAGCTTCTTGAGCGCGTCGGCTTTGTCGGTCTTCTCCCACGAGAAGAAGTTGAGCTTGGGGCCGCGCATCTCGCGCTTGACCGGGTCGAAGTACTGGCCCTCGTAGGGCTTGCGACCAAAGTGCCCGTGCTTGGCGGTGGGGCCGTAGATCGGCTTGCGGAGGTCGAGGCTCTCGATGATCTTGCGGGGCGTGAGGCCGAAGGTGTCGCGGACGGCTTTGCTGATCTTCTCCTCGTCGACCTTTGCGGTGCCGAAGCAGTCGATGTAGATCGAGGTGGGCTCGGCGACGCCGATGGCGTACGAAAGCTGCACTTCGCAGCGATCGGCCAAGCCCGCCGCGACGACGTTCTTGGCGATATACCGAGCCATGTACGCGGCCGAGCGGTCGACCTTCGTCGGATCCTTGCCGGAGAAGGCGCCGCCGCCGTGACGGCCCATGCCGCCGTAGGTGTCGACGATGATCTTGCGGCCGGTGAGGCCCGTGTCGCCGTGCGGGCCGCCGATCTCGAACCGGCCGGTGGGGTTCACGTGGATCGTGATGCCGGGGTTGAACCGGCTTCCGAGCACGGGCTTGATGATGTGCTCGATGACCTGCTTCTTGAGCTCATCCTGGCGGTCGTTCCAGGAGGGGTCGTGCTGCGTGGAGAGGACGACGGTGTCGACGCGGACGGGCTTGATGCCGTCGTACTCGACCGTCACCTGGCTCTTGGCGTCGGGGCGAAGGCCCGGGATCTTGCCGCTCTTGCGGACCTCGGCCTGCTTCTCGACAAGCTGGTGGGAAAGCATGACCGGGAGGGGCATCAGTTCCTGGGTCTCGTTGGTGGCGAACCCGAACATCATGCCCTGGTCGCCCGCACCCTCGCGGTTCACGCCCATCGCGATGTCATTGGACTGCTTGTTGATGGCGACCATCACGCCCGCGCTGTCGGCGTCAAACCGCATGTCGCCGGAGGTGTACCCGATCTCGCGGATCGTCTCGCGGACGAGGTCCGGGATGCTCACATAGGTGTTGGTCGTGATCTCGCCCGCGACGACCACCATGCCCGTGCAGCAAAGCGTTTCGCACGCCACGCGGCTGAACGCGTCGTCCGCCAGCATGGCGTCAAGCACCGCGTCGGAGATCTGGTCCGCCACCTTGTCGGGGTGGCCCATCGAGACGGATTCGGACGTAAACAACTGGGTACGGGGCATCGGATTCGTTCCTCTGGTGCCAAGCGGGCGGTACAAGAAATTCCCCGCGCGGCGGGGACCGCGATGGTAGCGCAACTCGTGGCATTCATCGACCCTTGAGGTTTCGCGACCTGGTGGAGAACAAAGACCAAACTTGGTCGCGTGCCCTTCCCCGGCGATCCTCGTCCGACACGTTCCGAGCCCGGGCCGAATCCAACACGCACCACTCCCCGAAAATCCTCCTACACTGCGACCCTATGGCCTTTGCTCCCATCAACCCCAACCTCTCCGGCCCGATTCTGACCAAGCGGATCCCCTGCTGGCCCTACGCGGATCCCAAAGGCCGTCACGTCGTTTCCTACGACGAATACGTCAACACCGGCGGCTATGTCGGCCTCCGCAAAGCGCTCGGGATGAAGCCCGACGCGGTCACCGACGAGGTCAAGAAATCCACCCTCCGCGGACGCGGCGGCGCTGGCTTCCCCTGCGGCCTCAAGTGGACCTTCCTCCCCAAGGTCAAGGTCAACGAAGCCGGCCAGGAAGAGGACGGCGGTCAGCGCTACCTCGCGATCAACGCCGACGAGTCCGAGCCGGGTACCTTCAAAGACCGCTTGCTGATGGACTTTGACCCCCACCTGATGCTCGAGGGCATCGCCATCGCCTGCTACGCGTGCCGCATCAGCAAAGCGTACATCTTCATCCGCGGCGAGTACCACCTCCAAGCCAAGGTCCTCGAGCAAGCCCTCGCCGAAGCGTACAAGAACGGCGTCTTTGGTGGCAATGGCCTCCTCGGCGGGGCTCAGACCGCTCGCGGCGGCGCGTGGAAGGTCGACTGCTACGTGCACCGCGGCGCGGGCGCGTACATCTGCGGCGAAGAGACCGCTTTGCTCGAAGGGCTCGAAGGCAAGCGCGGCTGGCCCCGCATCAAGCCCCCCTTCCCGGCCATCAAGGGCCTCTTCGGCAAGCCCACCATCATCAACAACGTCGAGACCCTCGCCCACCTCCCCAGCATCATCGAGAACGGCGCCGACTGGTTCCTCAAGCAGGGCAAAGCCTCGACCATCCCCGGCCAGATGGGAAGCCACGGCACCAAGCTCATGGGCGTCAGCGGGCACGTCAACCGCCCCGGCGTCTACGAGCTTGAGCTCGGCATCACCCTCCGCCAGCTCGTCGAAGATCCCAAGCTCTGCAACGGCATCCGCAACGGCAAGAAGTTCAAGGGCGCGATCGCCGGCGGCATCTCGATGGGCGTCCTCGGGCCCGATCAGTACGACGCCGAGATGGATTTCGACATCGGCCGCAAGAACAACGTCCTCGGGCTTGGCACCGCGTGCCCCACGGTCTTCGACGAAGACACCGACATGGTCGCGGTCGCCCGCAACATCGCCCGCTTCTTCAAGCACGAAAGCTGCGGCCAGTGCACTCCGTGCCGCGAGGGTTCGGGCTGGCTTTACCAGCTGATGAGCCGCATCGAAGACGGCCAGGGCCGGACCAAGGACCTTGATCTCGCCCTCGAGATCGCGACCAGCATGGGAAGCATGCCCGGCACGACGATCTGTGGCTTGGCCGACGGCAACAACTGGGCCATCCGGACGATCATGAACAAGTACCGGGCTGAGTTCGAAGCGAAGGTCAAGCCGACCTTCGTGCCGGTCAAGATCAGCGTCGGCGCGATGGCGCGGTAATCAGTTTCTTTCAGAGCCCGCAGCGCAAGCAAGGGAGAAGCGGAACGACGCGCCCGATTGTCTCTGTGCGCATTCGTCACGACACGGCGTTCCTCGCGACGAAGATGCCCACAGCGGCTTGTTCGACCCTCGCCGGTTCCCCCTCGCTCGCGCTTCGGGCTCGGAAGGATTGCCCGTGTATCATCACCGCGTGAACAACCTCCGCCGCGTCCTCGCCGCTTCCCTCGCCGCTTCCCTCGCCATCCTTGTCGGCTGTTCCCGTGTCTCCAACTCCCTCGACACCGTCTCCATGCGTTCGGGAAGCGTGCTCCGCACCGAAGCCGGGACCCGCGTCTTTTCCGCGACGGACCGCAACACCGCCGACTTCTACCTCACCGACCTCCCCGCTTCCGCCGCCGAGCCCGGTGCGGACCTCTCCAAGCTCTCGGGCACGCTCGTCCACGTTCACCTCTTTCTCAGCCCGCGCCCGGGCGAAACCCCCATCGCCGATGAAGCCTGCAGCTTCACCGTTCGGCAAGCCGTCTTCGCCAACGGTCAGTTCGGCGTCTATTCCGGCGGCGGGTTCTTCACCCCCGCTCGCGATCTTGGCGACAAGACCAACGGCGGCCGGTTCCGCGGCGCGACCCTCCGTCTGACGCATTCCACGCCCGGGTTCGAGGACAAGCTCGGGCCAAGCGAGATGGCCGGTTCGTTCCGAGCGGGCCGCGACGATGTGTCCAGTGCGGCGTGGGCTTCGCTCCTGGCTCGCACGATCGGCTCGGCGCCTCCCCGGTCCGCCAAGCCGTGACGCTTTACGCTCCGCCGGTGCGTTTGGGCGCTTCCGGATCGATCTCCCGCAGGTACTGCCACGAGTAAATGCCCGTGTCGTGCCCGTCGGAGAAGGTGATCTTGAGTGCGTAGTTTCCGACAAGCTCCGCCGAAACCACCGTCAGCGGGCCCGCCGAGCTGGATTTGCTCGGAAGCACCGTCAGCGGGTTTTTCGCCATTTCTTCGCGAAGCTGCCGCATGTCCGCCGAGGGCGACATCTTCCGCAGGTACCCGATCGAGTAGTACGACGTTTTCCCGTCCGCCCACTCCACCGTGAGCCCGCGGTCCTTCTTCAGGTCGAGTTGGGCTGGTGGGAAGCCGTTCATCAAGGGATATTGTTGGCATCCGGCGGACCCGCCGCGAATCCCCTCGCGAAGGAGCAAGTGCCATGGCCCAAGCGTTCGCCGACCTCCTCGATCAAGCGATCCAGCGCGTCGGTTCACCCATCTGCGTCGGACTCGACCCCGTCTTTGAATCCCTCCCCGAAGCTTGCAAAAGCGAGCAGGACGCCCCCGCCGGCATCAGGCGATTCAGCCTCGATGTCATCGACGCCGTCAAGCAGCACGCCGCCGCCATCAAGCCGCAGTCCGCTTGCTACGAGCGGTACGGCTCCGCCGGCTACGCCGCGCTCGAACACGCGTGCCGCTACGCCCGCGATGCGGGGCTGCTCGTCGTGCTCGACGGCAAACGCGGCGATATCGGCATCTCCGCAAGCCACTACGCCGCGTCCGCCGCCGCGATCGGCGCTCACGCCGTCACCCTCAACGGATACCTCGGGCCCAGCACGATCGAGCCCTATCTCCAAGCCGGGCTCGGAGTCTTCATCCTCGTCCGCACCAGCAACCCCGACAGCGACGCTGTTCAGTCGCAGCGCCTCGCCGACGGCCGCTCGATCGCGGAAGCCATGGGCGCCATGGTGCACACCCTCGGCGAAGCTCACGTCGGCGCGTGCGGCCTCAGCAGCGTTGGAGCTGTCGTCGGCGCAACCAAGAGCGCCGACGGCCAAGCTTTGCGAGCCGTCATGCCCAATCAGGTCTTCCTCGTCCCCGGGTACGGCGCTCAGGGCGGCAAACCCGAGGACATCCGGGCTCTGCTCCGCCCCGACGGACGCGGGGTCCTCGTCACCGCAAGCCGCTCCATCATCTACGCCAAGCCCGCGCACGGCGAGCGGTGGACCGCCGCGGTCGAAGCCGCCGCGAAGACCATGGCTTGCGAACTCGCGGGCGTCGTCCGCGGATCCGCCGGCCACTGACTCGGTCCGGAATGAGAAAGCACCGCCCGCGATTTTCACGCGGGCGGTGCCTGGAGAACCATCCTGTCACGCGTCAGGAGTGGCGTAGGTGGTCATCAAGCCTGTTTGCGATTTCGCTTCGCACAGAGCAGGCCGCCAAGGCCGAGCAAAGCGACCGAGCCCGGCGTCGGAACCGCCGAACCGGAGAAACTCCCTTCCGACCACCACTGGCGGTTGGGAAGAAGATCCGCGCCGAGCGTCGAACCGCGGTTGGCGCTGTTGGGGATGTAGGGGAGAGCGCCCGAGGTGTTGATCACCGTGAGGGTGAAACCGAAATCCTGAGGGCCGCTCATCGCGCCGATCGCCATGCCCACCGACGGATCGTTGATCCCGCTCGTGTACCCGAACTGCGTGTAGCTGTCGGCGCCCATCACCGTCGCCGTGCTGTCCCAGGAGTTCGCGCGGCCCGTCGCCGTGAACAAGGCGTCCGTGAAGTCGCCGCGAAGCACCATCGCGCCCGTGCTCGCGTCCCGCCACTCGAACATGCCCGTCGCGCGGTAGCTGTGCGCGATGTACGGCCCCACGTTCGTGCTTGAGACGTGCGTGAGCGTCCAGTTCGCGAAGAACTTGGTCGCGATGCTGACCTGCGCGCCGCCGTTGTCGTTGTTGAGAATGAGGTCGATGTCCGACCCGTTCACGTCGCCCTGCGTCACCGTGTTGCCCAACCCCTTGAACGTCCACTGACGGTTCGCGGTATCCGAAGCGAAGCTAAAAAAGGCCGCGTTGGCCGCTCCCGCAAGCCCCGCCGCCGCCGTCATCGCGAGCACAAAGGTCTTCATTTCCAGTCTCTCCTTGTCTTTCCCCACTATGGGGCGTCTTAGGTGCCATGACGGGCCCGCCGCGTCGCGGGAGCCCCCGTCCACCCACGATGCCCCCAGATCCGGATTCGGGCCAGAGGATGTGTCGAGCGCTGGGCAATTGGCGTGGTTTTGCCCGTCATGCACGGCGCAGACTGGCGGGATTCACAGGGATGACGTCCGAAAACGGGCGGATCAGGGTGGCGTGCGGTCAACGCAGCTTTGGAATCACCGCGATGTGACCGGAAATCTCGACTTTGGGTGGTCGTCGGGGTGTTTCTGATGCACATTGACGTCGAGCCGTGGCAACGGATGTTTTTGCCATGGCCCTGTTCAGGGGTTTAGTCAACCAAGAGGGAGGTTTGTGATGCGTTCGTCTCTACTGGTGGGAATCATCGGGGCCACGGCCTTGGCCGGTGTCGCTTCCGCTGATTTCTACATCGAAGAAGAATCCAATGACAGCTTGGCCACGGCCAACGACATTGGCAGCTACTCGCCCCCGGGCGATGCGTTCGTCGTTGACGGCGCCATCTCCCCCTCGACCGACCAGGACTGGTTCGCGTTCTCCGTGGCTGGCCCGAGCCAGATCCGGATCGCGATCTACGGCCGTCCGAACAGCAACCCGCCCGCGGACAGCTTCCTTGAGCTGTTTGACTCGGCCGGCAACCTGATCGCGTTCGATGACGACAGCAACATCAACCTGTTCTCCTCGCTCGAGTACAACTCGACCGCGGGTGGCACGTTCTATGTGCGCGTCACGAGCTTCCAGGGCGCGACGTCGTTCGAGTACAAGATGATCGGCGGCCTGAACATCGTTCCGGCTCCCGCTTCGCTCGCGATGCTCGGCCTGGCCGGCATGGCGATGGGTCGTCGCCGCCGCTAAAGCAGCGATCGCTCTCTAAAAACACCGCGGCCCCGCACCTGTGCGGGGCCGCGATCATTTTTCAGTTCAGAGCCCGACGCGGCTCGTCAGCGTGCATCGGCTGATCAACGGGCTTTGTCCGCGGCACCCGCATCCGCGCCGGGGCGGGTGACGGGCTTGGGTCCGGTCCCGTACGGCGCCGCGTCGACGAGCGTGACGCTCTTGATTTTGGGCGGATTGACCGGGCGGTCCGACGCCTTGCCGTTGACGACGACCGTCTCGACGCTCGCCAACTTGGTGATGGTCTCCGTCCCCTCGATGGTCTGGCCGAACGTGGTGTAGCCCCCATCGAGGAAACTGGTCCCTTCGCGGCTCAGACACACGAAGAACTGTGAACCCGCGGTGTCGGGGCCCTGCGGTGAGCGTGCCATCGACACGACGCCGAAGTCGTGGGGGAGTGCGGTGCTTTTTTCGAGGGCGACGTTGTACCCGGGCCCGCCCAGTCCGTTCCCGTTGGGGTCGCCCGCCTGGATCACAAAGGGCTGTCCCATCCCGTTGTCGTTCGCGATGCGGTGGATGGCAATGTCGGTGTAGAACCCGCCTTTGGCCAGTTCGCGGAAATTCCACGCGTTGTT
>JBIKTT010000566.1:0-2531 GCA_044347925.1 Phycisphaerales bacterium | reverse complement strand
CAATCGCTCCCTAAGCAGTGCCCCGGGATCGTCATGACGCAGCACATGCCCCAGGGCTTCACGGCCGCGTTCGCCAAACGCCTCGACGGCCTCTGCCAGATCGAGGTCAAGGAAGCCGCCGATGGCGACTGGGTCGTCCCCGGACGGGCTCTTCTCGCACCCGGTGACTTTCACCTCAAGCTCGACCGCGACGGCGCCCGCTACATCGTGCGCGTCGTCGACGGACCTCGCGTCAGCCGGCACAAGCCAAGCGTCGACGTGCTCTTCGAGTCCGTCGCCCGCATCGCGGGAAAGAACGCCCTCGGCGCGATCATGACCGGCATGGGCGGCGATGGTGCCGCAGGTCTCCTCTCGATGCGCAAAGCCGGTGCCGTCACCATCGGCCAGGACGAAGCGTCCTGCATCGTCTACGGCATGCCCAAAGAAGCCGCCAAAGCCGGTGCCGTACAAGTTGTCTCACCTCTTGATGAGATCCCCTCGCACATCATGTCCTTCGCCCAGGGGCGGCTGAAAGCCCAAGCAGCGGCCTAGGGATGATTCCTCAACCACGCTGGATGCGACTGAGACGCAGATGCGACCTCCATCCACGCACGCACAGGCTGCTTCTGCAACATGTCGCACAATCCCCACTTTTCAACGGGTTTCCTGCTCTTTTCTACGCGCTCCCGGTCGTCAGTTCGACTCGTTGACGCATCCATCACCATCCCCGGGAAAGCAAGGGTGTTGAGGCGAAGCACGAGACAGCACCGTGGTCGCAGCGTTCAATTCCGCGCGAACGCGCCTCGTCGAGGGCTCTTCGCCCGTGTCGCGGGAGCCTCGTCGAACGCTTGATACGTGAACTATCTCGCCGACTGGACCAACCGAATGCCTACACGCCCAACGATGATCATTGCCGACCCCCACCCGATCGTTCGGCACGGCCTGAACGAGTGCGTCGGAGGCGTCGGAGGCTTCCGCATCGTCGGATTCGCGGGTGACGCTCACACCGCGATTCAGCAATGCCGCGAACAGCAGCCGCGCGTGCTCCTGATGGAGATTGAGATGCCGGGCCTGGACCCGCTGGGGGTCATCGGGGACATCAAGTCCGTCAGTCCGCAGACCGCCATCGTCGTCTTCACCAGCCTCTGCCGCGATCCGCTGATCGAGGACGCGGTCGGACGCGGCGTCGCCGGGTACCTGCTGAAGTCCGAAACGCTTGCCGACCTCAAGGAATCCCTCTCGGCGGTTCTCCGCGGCGTTCGGGTGTACTCCAAGGAAGTCGCCGCTCGCATCTGTCCCCGAAACGGCGGAACCGGTTCGGCCGGGCCCGTCACCCCGCTCGCTTCCCTCCATCCACGCGAGCTTGAGGTCCTCCGCTACATTGGCTCGGGCTTCACCAACGCCGAGATGGCCAAGATGATGCACATCTCGATCCGAACGGTCGAGCGGCACGTCCTGCGGCTCATGCGAAGCCTCAAGATCGATGAACGCACCCGCCTCACCGCGCTCGCCCACCGCACCGGCCTGGTCCGCTAGCCTTTGCGCCGGGCCGGTATACTCGCGCAATGCGAACACCCGCCGCCCTGACGCTCCTCCTGCTGCTGACCGTGTGCCTTCCCGGTCTCTGCTCCTGCATGGCTTCCAAGCCGCCCGCCGATTCACCCCTCCGACTCTCGACACAGACCGGCCCGCTCCGAATCGGCATCATCGGTCTCGTCCACGGGCACGTCGAGGGCCTGCTCTGGCAAGCATCCCGGCGCGATGACATCCGCATCGTCGGGATCGCCGAGCCCAACCGCGCCCTCTTCGACCGCCTCGCCGCCAAGTACAAACTCGACCCAGCTCTCTACCACCCAACCACCCAGTCCATGCTCGATGCCGCCACACCCGAAGCGGTCAGCGTCATGACCTCCATTTACGACCACCTCGCCGCCGTCGAAGCCTGCGCCCCGCGCGGCGTCCACCTTCTCGTCGAGAAGCCCCTCGCGTTCGCTCGCGACGATGCCCGACGGATGGAAACCCTCGCCCGCGCCCACGGCGTCCTCGTCCTGACCAACTTTGAGACAAGCTGGTACGCATCGGTTCGGGAAGCCAAACGACTGGTCGAGTCCGGCGAGCGAGCTCCGATCAGACGCATGGTCTTTCGCCACGGCCACAAAGGCCCCAAGGAGATCGGCTGCTCACCCGAGTTCGTCGAGTGGCTGACCGATCCGAAAGCCGGCGGCGGCGGTGCCGTGATCGACTTCGGCTGCTACGGCGCCGTGCTCGCGACATGGCTGATGAACGGCGAGCGTCCCACCTCGGTCACCTCCAGCGTCTCAACGCTCAAGCCCGCGATGTACCCCCGCGTCGATGACGACGCGACGATCGTGCTCACGTACCCCACCGCCACCGCCGTCATCCAAGCGTCCTGGGCCTGGACCCACGACAACAAGGAGATGGACCTGCACACCGAGCGAGGCTCGATCCACGCCGCCAAATGGGACGAACTCGCCCTCCGCGAAGCCGACGCCCCCGCCAGATCCGTCAGACCCCGGGCCAAGCCCGCGCAC
>JBIKTT010000567.1:0-2531 GCA_044347925.1 Phycisphaerales bacterium | reverse complement strand
GGCGACGGCGTCGCGAACGCGGCCAGCGCCGCCACCGCGAGCAGCGCGATCACCTTCGCCGCGACCGTGAAGTTTTGCACCGCCGAGCCGAACTTCACACCGATCATGTTGATCGCCGAGATCGCGAGAATCACCCCAGCGCCCATCAGATTCAGCGTCAGTTCCGAAAGGTCATCGCGGCCCAATGCCGTCGCCAGATTGTTCACGCAGATGACCGAGATCACGACGATCGCGCCCACCTGCACGAACGATGCGTTGCAGAACACAAAGACAAAGCCCGCGAGCGGCCCCAACGGGCCGTACGAATCGCGAAGCACCTGGTACTGCGCCCCCACCCCGTACCGTCGCCGGCCCAGCTCCGCGAACGCGAGCGCCCCGCACATCGCGATCAGCCCCGCCAAAGCCCACCCCGCCAGCGCCAGACCGGGCGTGCCCGCGATCTTCGCCACCTGGCCGGGAGACATGAAAATCCCCACGCCGATCACCGCTCCGATCACCACGCACGCGGTATCGACAAGCCCAAGCGTCCGGGCGGGCTGAACCTGTTCACTCATGGGCCGCAGCATACCGCACACGCGTTCCGCCCGTCTCGGATACGCTGCAGTCGTGACGCCCCTGGACGACATCCCGCGCCGCGGCTTTCTCGCGGGCTCGGCCCGAACCGCCGCGGCTCTCGCCGGCGCGGGTCTTGTCGGTGCGGCACTCTGGCCCCGAACGCCGCGATCCCGCAGGTCCATCCCGCAAGGCCGCACCGTCATCACCTACTGGGAAAAATGGACCGGCGTCGAGGGGCTCGCCGTCCAAGCCGTCGTCGACAGGTTCAACGCCGAGCAGGACCGCATCTTCGTCGAACGCCTCGCCGTCAGCGACGAGAACAGCAAAGCCATGATCGCCGTCGCCGGCGGCGACCCGCCGGACGTCATGGGCCTCTTCAGCTACAGCGTGCCGCAGTACGCACAGGCCGGCGCCGCGATCCCTTTCGACGAGCTTGACCTGGACCCGGGCCCGAAGCACTACCTGCCCGCTGTTCGCCGCACGCTCGAGTTCCAGACCGCGGGCCGGACGCGGCTCTACGCGGGCGCGAACACGTGCTACACGCTCGCGCTCTACTGCAACACCGAGCATCTCAAGGAAGCCGGCCTTTCACCGCCGACGACGCTTGAGGAGCTGCTCTCGCACTCGGTCGCGCTGACCAGACGCGACGCATCGGGCCGCATCACGCGGGCGGGCTTTCTGCCGACGCTTCCGTGGTGGTGGTACTACCTGTGGCCGGCGGGTTTCGGGTCGCGCGATGCCGACCCGCTTTACGACGCGGCGGCCAACCGCTGCGCGATCGCCGATCCGCACTCGGTGGCCGCGTACGAGTGGCTTGCCGAGTTTCCCAAGCGGCTAGGCCTGGGCGACGTGCAGGCGTTCGCTTCGGAGTTCGGCCGGTCGTTCCACGGCACCGAGGATCCGTTCCTGACCGGCCGCGTGTCGATGACCGTGCAGGGTCCGTGGCTTGCCAATTTCGCCCGGACATACGCACCAAACCTGCCGTACACCGTGGTGCCGCTTCCGGCGTCGGCGGCGCGAGGTGGCGCGGTCGGCTTGGTCGAGTGCGATGTGCTGATGATCCCGCGCGGGTGCAAGCACCCTGAGGAAGCAGCTGCGTTCGTGCGGTTCACCCAGCGGCCGAACGTGCAGGAGATGCTCTGCTCCGCCCACGCGAAACCCTCGCCCCTTGCCTCGCCCTCCGCGGCCTTTCTCGCTTCGCACCCCAACCCCGGCATCCGCGTCTTTGCCGATGTCGCGGCGGATCCGTCAGCGGTCATCCTCCCGCGCACGCGCGTCTGGAAGCAGTACGCTCTGCTCCTTTACCCGGCGTTCCAGCGCATCTGGGAAGGTTCGCCCGTCACGCCGGAACTGCGCGCGGTCGCTACCAGAACGCAGGAGCTCCTCGACAAGGACGCGATGATGAAAGCCAAGCGATCAACCGCGTGATCAGCGGAGCTTGCGCGGGTTGCCGGCGGGCTTGCCGTCGGCGTACGTCCAGAGCGTCACCGTCAACCAGCGCGACCCCCACCGCTTCGCTTCCGCGTGGGTCGGGTAAAGCACATCCAGCCGGCTTCCCTTGATCTTCCCGCCGCAGTCCAGCACGGGCACGATCGCGTCATCCGCGTAGCCGGGAACGGTGATCAGCGACCCGTACTTCAGCACCCGCGGATCGGCCGCGACCAGTTGGAACGCGTTGGTCTCCACCGAGTGGAGCGTCGCCGTCAGGCCGTCGGCCGAGTCGCCGCACGAGTGGGCGTCGGGCGAATACGCCGTCACCCGCATCCGAAGCACGCCCGTCGGGCGCACCGGGCGGCCGTTGAACCACCGGGTGTCCGCCGGGAACGCCTCATCCGCGACCGGGTCCGACGGCTTCTCGATCGGGGTGAACTCAATCTCGACCTCGGGAGCGGCCGAATCGATGGCGGTGGTCGCCAGAAGGGGCAGGCTTTCGGCCTCGCCTGGGGTGTGCCGGACGACATCCTGAACCGAAACGG
>JBIKTT010000565.1:0-2533 GCA_044347925.1 Phycisphaerales bacterium | reverse complement strand
AGACCATCCTCCACCGCGACAAAGCCATTGCCGCCGCGGGCAAGTTCCCCAACCTCGGCCCCGACTCCTGGGGCCTGACCGCAAGCGACTGCCCGTCCGGCTACTGCGTCCCCGGCGTCTACCCCACGCCGCTCCGCCTGCCGGTGGAACGCCCGCAGCGGGACCACCCCACCTTCGAGCCCAAGGACGACTTCGGCGATGGCACCATAAGTCCTTATGGAGCAGTCTCTTCCGTCGTCTTTGAGCCCGGGCTCGCCCTCTCGGCGGCCAAGCACATGCGGGGGCTGAAGATCCCCGGCCCGCGGCCCGTCTGGGACGACCCGGCCAAGGGCGGCTTCGGGTTCGCGGACGCGTACAACGCCCCGAAAGGATGGGTAGCGGAAGACCATCTGGCGATCGATCAGGGCCCGATGGCGGTAATGATCGAGAACGCGCGCACGGGCTTGCTTTGGCGGATCTTCTCCGCGCACCCGTGGGTCTCGGAGGGCTCCGAGCGGCTGGGCTGGCCTTCTGTGAAGGATCGGCTCAAAGCCCGATAACTCTGAACCGACCCTTGCGCGAATCTGAATCTGGCGACGGAGGCGAAAAGGCGCTTGACACGATCTTGAGAGTCATTATGCTGAAAGCGCTTTCAGCGTTGTTGCCGGAAGCGAGAGAGACAGAGAGGGTTGTCCGCGCTCCCGCGGACGAGAAGGAGATTTGTGATGAAGTCGATGCTGATGCTGATGGCGGTGGGCGGTCTCGCGGCGAGCGCCGTCGCGCAGGATATCTCGCAGGTCAACGGGTACTACACCCAGACCCGCGTGTTCAACGATTTCGCGGGCACCTCGCTCTTCGTCAACGAGACCCCCGAAATGACCCCGGGCGCCCCGGCGACCTTCGCTACGGCCGGAGCGAGCTCGATGCGCTTCCGCGAGCAGTTCTCCGCGTTCGAGCAGGGCAACTTCGCGAACAAGCACCTCGCGTACCTCTCGACCGACGGCGGCGCCTCAGCGCTGGGCCTCAGCCACGTTCAGTCCTGGTCCATCGAGATGAACATCTCGATCAGCGCTCCCGGCACCGGCCCCCGCAAGGAAGCCGGCATCCGCTTCGAGAACCCCCGCCCGAGCCTCGGGTTCGTGGATGAGGGTCTCGTCCTCGTCGCTTCCGACGGCGAAGTCGCGGTCTTCGGCGCTTCCATGCCGTTCTCCGGCCTGGGCCCGATCTACACGCTGAACACGACGGCCCGCCTGAAGTTTGAGTTCTTCGCTCCCGGCGAGATCGACGCCAAGGGCGCGTACCGCGTGACGTTCACCGATGCGGTGACGGGCGTGCACTCGACGGGCATCAAGATCTGGGGCACCGAGTCTGACGGCACGGCCGGCTTCAACTACGGCACCAAGGTCGCTCTGGTCGCTCAGAACCAGCGCAACCCGCTGATCGCCGACTCTTCCGACATCAACTACAGCGACATCCAGATCATCCCCGCTCCGGGCGCCATGGCGCTCTTGGGCGCGGCGGGTCTGCTCGCGGCGCGTCGTCGCCGCTAATTCCTCGTTCGCACTCCTCGCGCGCTGGCCAAAGCCGGCGCGCGGGTTTCTCTGGTGGGATACTTCTGGAATCGGCCGGACTTCGAGAGCGGAGCCGGCTCCGCGGGTCATGCGGACACGCGGCTTTCGTCAGGATGCGCGATGCTGGGAAATCGATACGGCGAGTTTGACGGGTCGGGCAAGGTGTTCCGGATCACCGACGCGAACACCCCGATGCCGTGGGTCAATGTCATCTGCAACGGTCGCTTCGGCGTGACCATCAGCCAGAACGGCGGCGGGTTTTCGTTCTACGACGATGCTCAGCACAACGTGCTGACGCGCTGGGACATGGACCTGGTCCGCGACTGTTCGGGCAAGTTCCTTTACGCCTACGACGCCGAGGAAGGCACCCTCTGGTCCCTGGCCCCTGCGCCCTGCCGCGCGGAGTACTCCCACTACGAGTGCTCCCACACGATGGGCTCCACCGAGTTCATCACCGAGCACGCGGGCATCCGGTCCTCATGGACCATCACCGTCGCCCCCGAGGACGCGGTTGAGCTCTGGCTCGTCAAGCTCACCAACCGTTCGGACCGCCCGCGGCGGATCCGGATTTCGTCGTACCTCGAGTGGTGCTGCGGCGTCGCTCCGGACATCAAGCGCGAGTTCCACAAGCTCTTCTTCACGACCAAGCACGATGCGTCCCGCAACGCCGCCGTCGCGACCAAGAACATGTGGGACATCCCCAACAAGTCCGAGAAGGACCACTGGAACCGCGCCTGGCCCTACGTCGCCGCGCACGCTCTCGCCGGCGTCGCCCTCGAGAACACGCACGCCATCGGCGACAAAGCCGCATTCCTCGGCCGTTACGGCTCGACCGAGTCTCCCGCCGCGATGACGCGTCCCGCGGACAAGGGCACCGTGACCGGCTTTGGCAGGTTCGCCGACCCCGTCGCCGCTCTCGGCGGCGAGATCACGATCCCCGCTCGCGGAACCGTCTCCCTCCACTACATCCTCGCGATCGCGCC
>JBIKTT010000564.1:0-2538 GCA_044347925.1 Phycisphaerales bacterium | reverse complement strand
AGGCCGAGGGGTCGCCCGGCGAGTTCATGACCGCACGCGAGATGGGCATCTACGCGTGGCACCAGACGCTCGCGCCGATGCTCCGCGAAGCCGCACGCGGAAAGTACAGCATGGGCCTTGGCCCCAAGATCGCCGAGCTCATCGAGAAGCAGGCCGAATCGGTCGTAAAAGCCACCCCCCAAGCGAGCAAGGAAGCCGCCAATCGCGCCGCCGCTTCGAGGCTCTTCCGGCTGATTTCGCGGTTCTATCGCGATCACCTCCGGTCGGGCCTGCCCCGCGGCGTGGACAGCGGGTTCAACGACGGCGCCTGTCGCGCGATCGACGCGGTACGGCAAGCCGAGCGCCTCGTGGACGCTCAGGTCAACCTTACCTTCATCGGTGAGTGGCTCTCGGCCGAGCTTGTCGCCGCGGCCGAGCCCATGCCTGTGTGACGCGATTCAGAACGCGAACTTGATGTTCAGCCCTGCGGTCGGCGCGGGGTCGACTTCAAATTCCGAAAGCTCGTTGCCGCCGTTGTCCTCAAGGCGAAGCTTGCGGTACACGTACGCGCCGACGAACCCGCCCACGGTGATGCGACGGGAGGGGCTCCACTCCGCGCCCAGAACGACCGGCACCCCGCGATCGCGGCCCACGCCCTCGGGCGCCGCATCCCGGTCGTTGAGGCGGAACTCGCGGCCCTCGTACGTCGCACCCAGCGAGAACGTCCATTCCTTGCTCGGCGAATAGAAAAGCGACAGGCCGGGCTTGTTCATCGACGAAAGACGCCACTCCTCCGAGATCTTCCAATCGATCCCGGGGATCGGGATCACCATCGCGCTGTCCTCAAGCCGCGACTGCGCCAGCACGCCGATCGACGCCGTGAACGTCTCCGAGAACTGGTACGAGACGCCACCCAGGCCGCCGTACGTCAGCGTGTCGCTGAAGTCCGCGCCCTCTTCGCCCGAGCTGTTCGCGAGCGCCCCGATGAACATCCCCCACGCGCCCTCAAGCGGCCGAGAGTAGATCGCCGACAAGCCCACATCGAACGTGTCCGACCACGGCTCGGAGAAGCCCGGAGCGAACCCCGTCGCGTCTTTGAAGTCATAAAGCGACTGCGTCCAGTCCAGCCCGACCGCAAGCCGGGCTTTCTCACTCACCGGGATCAGCAATCCCAGGTCCGCGCCCAGCCGCGAGACCGCAAACTCGCCCGGCGTCCCGTCCAGATCGGCCGAGAACGCGTGCGAGCCCTTCAGCGTGAAAGAGACCCGCCAAGGCTCCTTGCGAGCCGCTTCCTCCGCGATGGCCGGGGTCGGCGCGCCGGGAGTCGAAGCGGCACCCGGGGTGGATGGCTGAACAGGCTGACCGGAAGGTTGTTTCTGGTCCTGCGCCAGAGCCAGCGGAACAAGTGCGAGCGAAACCAAAGCCGCAGCATTGATCAGGTTCATGGGCCCAGTGTAGGTGCCTTGACCACCGAGGTTACAACCCCAGCATCGCCCGCTTGTCCGCCCATTCCGCCGCTTCCCGCTTGTTGTCGTTCCCGATCAGGCCCGGTCCGCCCGAAGCGATGCTCCGGAGGGCTTCGATCTCGAGCTTGGACAGTCGGATGCTCTCAAACGCGTAGTCGCGCCACGCATCGACGCTGATCGGCACGATCGGCTCGATCAGGGCGAGCATGGCCGCGGCGAAAGCACGGATCTCGCTCTGCGCATGGTGGTCCAAGCGGAGCGACAGGAAGTGCAGCGTGTTGTGCAGGTCGCACTTCCAGTACCACTCGGTGTACATGTTGACCGGCAGCCCGATGCGGGCCATCTCGCGGCTGACGCCCGCGTCGGTGAGCTTGATGTACTCGTGGTAGCTGGCTTCCACGGTGTCGAGGAAGCGGACGAACTCTTCAGCGGTCTTGAGTTCGTTCGCGTCCCCGGCCATCGTCTCTTCGCCGCCCTGGCGGTTGCTCTTGCTCTGCTTCCTGACCTCGGCGACGGTGGGCTTGTAGAAGCGGTCCGGGATGATCGAGTACCGACCCGAGTATTCGTTCACGTTCGCCGTTCGGTGGCGGATCCACTGTCTGGCGATGAAGATGGGCATGCAGACGTGGAACTTGAACTCGACCATCTCGAACGGGGTCGAGTGCCGGTGCCGCATGAGGTACCGGATAAGCCCTTTGTCCTCGCTGACCTGCTTGGTCCCCTGCCCATAGCTGACGCGAGCGGCCTGCACGATCGCGGCATCCGCCGTCTTCCCCTTGGGCACGAGCCTGGGCATGGTGTCGACCAGAGCGACAAACCCGTGGTCGAGCACGGGGATCTCCCAGCGTGCCGAGCCTCCCATCGCGTCGACCATCTCCCCCTCGCCAGCAGCGGGAGCGACCTTCTTGATCTTGGCCGCCATCTCAGCGACAAGGGCGGGCGCGTGGTGGTTGGGGTGTTGCGCGATCGGACGGAGAGGGGCGGTCATGGGCGAGGGTAGACGCGCCTTCTCCCGTTCGTCTCCGCCGGCGGAAGGTGCCCCTCAAAGGCCGTGGCGGCCATTTACGGTCGCCACGGACGATCGTCTCTTGCA
>JBIKTT010000563.1:0-2540 GCA_044347925.1 Phycisphaerales bacterium | reverse complement strand
TCCTGGAAGACTTTCAGCACGCTCACCAGCGCGCCCGGCTTGTCCGCCGTCGCGAACATGATGCTCGTCTTGTCGTCCCCGCTCCGCTGCGCCTTCGCACGGCTGATCACAAAGAACCGCGTCACGTTGTTCGGGTTGTCTTCAATCTTCGCGAAAAGCACCTTGAGGCCATAAAGCTCGGCCGCAAGCTCGCTCCCGATCGCCGCCGTCCCCGGCTCGGCCCCGATCTCGCGGGCTTTGGCACATTCTTCCGCCGCCGTCATCACCGCCCGGCTGCTGCTCGCTGCTGGGATGAGCTGTGCTTGCGGATACTGCGTCGCGAGCCAATGCCGGCACTGACTGAACACTTCGGGCTTGCTATGAATCCGCCGGACCTGCTTGGGCTCGCACTGTGCCAGCATGCAATGGTGCACCTCAAGCTGCACCTCGGAATACACGTGCAGGTCGCGGCAATACTTCTGGAACGCGTCCAATGTTTCAACGATCCCGCCGCCCGTTGAATTCTCAATCGGCACCAAGCCATAGTTCACGTGCCCGCGCACCACCTCCGTGAACACGCCCTCGATCTCGTGCAGATCCTCGAACGCCACCGACGTCCCAAAGTGCCGCACCGCCGCCAGATGGCTGAACGACCCGGGAGGCCCGAGGAACCCGATCCGAAGCGGCTGCTGAAGCTGGAACGATCCGCTCATCAGCTCACGATACACCCCTTCGAGCGCACGGTTCGGAAGCGGGCCCTTGTTGGACCCGGTGACCCGGTCGAGCACCTCCGCTTCCCGGTGCGGCGCATAAATCGGCAGCTTGGCCGCCCGCTTCAGACGGCCGACCTCAACCACAAGCTCAGCCCGCTCATTCAGGAGATGCACCAGCTTCTTGTCCAAAGCGTCGATTTTCTCGCGGAACTGCGGCAAGCCCTCCAGAGCCCGCTTCTCCGCGGCGTTCGCCGGTTTGGCGGTGGCTTCCGGAGGCGGACCGGCGGGCTTGGCCCGGCGAGGGATCGCGGGAACGGATTCCGGCTTGGAAGCGGGCTTGAGAGCGGGCGAGGTGCGGGGTTTGGCGGGCTTTTTCTTCGGCATGGGGTCCACAGCGGTTATCTGACCGACGGCAAAGGGTCGATGAGGAGGGAAGGGGTGCAATCGGCTCGGTCGGCCTCCCAACCTTATAGTCGGCGGAGGCCTTGGGGCCGTTTGGGTCGGGCGGAGGTCGAAATGGGCTTGTCGGACGTGATCCAGCACATCGGGACCTTCCTCGCGGCGGCACAAACCCTGCCGCTCGGGGTCCACTTGCTCGTCGGAGCCGGGTTCGTCGCCGGGATGATCCTCTGGCTGGCCGGCGGCCGGGTGGTCCAGCCCGCGTTCGTGGTCCTCGGCTCCCTCGGCGGGGCGTGGATCGGCGCGATGGTCGTCCCCGGCGTCGTGAACACCGCGACGATCTTCGGCTTGCCCTCGGTCTACGCGGGTTTGGCGGGGGGCTTGATCGCGGGCCTGATCATCTCGCTGGTGGCGTTCAAGATCGCGATGGGCGTGTCGGCGGCGGTGGTCTTCGCGGCCATCGGCATCGTCGGCGCGACGATCACCCTCGCCCGCACGCCGGGTGCTCTCCCCGAGCCTTCCGAGACCCAGAAGACCATCGCGGCTCTCCGCTCATCCCTCTCCGAGAGCGCCGCCAAGATCCGCGAAGAGCTTCGGGCGAACAAAAGCGACGCCGCCGAACGCGTGCACGAGTACGCCGAAGAGGTGCGCCTCGACCTCAAGGGCCGCTGGGAAGCCCTCCCCGGCCAAAGCCGCAAGATGCTGATGCTCTCCGCCGCCGGCGGGTTCATCCTGGGCCTCCTGCTCGGCTTGGCCGCGCCGAAGAAGTGCGCCGCCCTCGTCACGGCGATGCTCGGCGGCGGAGCGGTGATCGTCTGCGGCTACTGGCTTTTGAACGCGATGAACCCCGAACTGGCGAGCAAGGTCCAGATGGGCCCGATCGGCATCGCCATCACCTGGGCCGCCGTCACGATCGTCGGCGTCCTCGTCCAGTGGCAGGGCGGAGCCAAGGTCCCCGCGAAAGCGGCCGCTCCCGCCGCACCCGCGGCGTGATGAACATGCTGAATCCAGTTCGACTGACTCCCGCCGCTTGGGCAAGCGTCGGCGGCACAGCCGTGTTTCATCATTCCCTCAAGTCATCCAGCGGAAACGCCGGGTTCGCGATCGGCCGCAGCGCCAGAGCCAGAAGCGGCCGCTCCTGATCGTCGCCCGCGACGCGGTTGGTCTTGATCACGCCGCACCCCGTGCACCGGTGGATGATCGCCCACTCGCCATCCTTCCGCACCTCGATGCCGATGGGCTCCATCCCTTCGCGGCACGCGCAGCGGCGGTCGCCGGGCTCATCGTCCAGGTGCCGCGACCACAAGCACCTCGGGCAGTGGTTGCGGTGCGAGGTCCCGAATGCCTTCGCCGAAACCTGCCAGCCGCAGGTGTTGCACCGAAAGTCCGTATCCGTTCGTGATTTGTGTGACATGGGAAGAAGTCAGACCAAAGAGACGACCGCGCAAG
>JBIKTT010000562.1:0-2541 GCA_044347925.1 Phycisphaerales bacterium | reverse complement strand
CGACCCCGCCCTCCGCGGCCACTACCCGGAGGACGGCCTCAAGCTCTTCGGAGCCGATGCTCCCAAGACCGCTCCCGGCGACATGGAGACCATCAACCAGCCGCTGGACTTCTACGGCGTCAACATCTATTCGGGCGAAGCCGTGAAAGCCGGGCCCGACGGCAACCCGGTCAACGTCCCGTGGTCCGACGGCAACCCCATCACCACCTTCCGCTGGAACATCGCGCCCAAGTCGCTGCAGTGGGGGCCCCGCTTCCTCTACGAGCGGTACAAGACGCCCATCATCGTCACCGAGAACGGAATGGCCAACGCCGACTGGGTCCACGCCGACGGCCAGGTCCATGACCCCCAGCGCATCGACTTCACCCGCGGGTACCTGCAGGAACTCGCAAAGGCAGCTGCCGCGGGCACCGACATTCGCGGGTACTTCCACTGGTCAATCCTCGACAATTTCGAGTGGGCCGAGGGATACCGCGAACGCTTCGGCCTCGTCCATGTCGACTTTGAAACCGGCAAACGCACGCCCAAGGACTCGGCCGCGTGGTACCGCGACGTCATCGCGACCAACGGCCGCAACCTCGGCGTTTCTGACGCCTCCGCCAAGCCCGGCGCCGTCCTCGAACCCGGTCCCCTTCGTGCGGAGGCCGTCCGATGAGCCTGTCCAACGCGAGTCCGTTCCTGCTCGCCGCGTCCTGCGTCGCGACCATGGCTGCTTCCGCGCTCGCCCAGCCCGAACCCGGCCCGTGGCGCATGACGTTTCAGGATGAGTTCTCGACCAACATCATCGACGCTTCCAAGTGGCGTCTGGTCAATCAAGCCTGGCCCTACAACGACGAGCGCCAGTACTACAGGCCCTCCGCCGTCACGCAGTCGGGCGGCAAGATGATCATCACCGCCACCAACCAGCCCTTCGGCGGCCGCTTGTACACCTCCGGCCGCGTCGAAAGCGGCGGGAACCGCTTCAACCAGCAGTTCGGCCGGTTTGAGTGGCGGGCCAAGCTCCCCCGCACGCAGGGCATCTGGCCCGCGCTCTGGCTCCTGCCCGAGAACCAGTGGCCCCCCGAGATCGACGTGATGGAGCTCCTCGGCCACGAGCCCAACAAGGTCTACTTCACCCACCATTACGGCACCGCCCAAGCTCCCCGCAACCAGAGCAGCAGCTTCGTCGGGCCCGATTTTTCCGCGGACTTCCACAACTTCGCCTGCGAGTGGTGGCCCGATCGCATCGAGTGGTTCGTCGACGGCACGCTCCGCGCGACGCACCGCAACGCGATCCCGCGCATGCCGATGTACCTCATCATGAACGTCGCGGTCGGCGGGTTCTGGCCCGGCTACCCCGACGGCACCACCACCTTCCCGCAGCGGATGGAGATGGACTGGGTCCGCGTGTGGGAGCGGTACCTGCTCAACGAGAGCTTTGAAGACCCCGGCCCGGGCGCGGGCGTTCCGTTCTACGGCTGGACGAAGTGGGGCAACGTCTTCACCGATAGCGATGACGGCCGCACGCCGCTCACCAGCCGCGGGATCAAGATGTTCGGCAACTTTAACGGCCAGCCGAACGCTTCCGGCCTCTGGCAGGCTTCGGCCGACGTCGCGCCGGGTCAGGTCTGGCGGGTTCGTTCCTGGTGGAAGCACCGCGCGGACGACGCGATCGCCGGCGGCAACTCGGCTTCGATCTCGATCGAGTGGCGCAACGCCGCCGACGAGTTCATTTCCGAGACGCTGACGGTCGCTCTGACCTCCGCTTCGCCGACGAACACGTACCGCGAGGTGATCGCTGAGGGGCTCGCCCCGCCCGGCACGGCGTCCGCGCGGGTCGTCGCGAAGTTCTTCCAGCCCGCCCAAGCCGCCGGCGCCGCGTACGTGGATGACATCTCGCTCGAGTTTGTCGGATGCGGAGCGGATTTCAACGGCGACGGGTTCGTCGATTTCTTCGACTACGACGACTACGTCCAGTGCTACGAGACCGGTGCCTGCCCGTCGGGCGAATCGGCGGACGTCAACGGCGATGCCTTCGTCGATTTCTTCGACTACGACGCCTTCGTCGCGATGTTTGAAGCCGGCTGCTGATCGGCGAACCGGACTCCATCGAGCGGCGAACGATTGGCTCGATGACGCCCGATCGCCCGATCGTCCTCAAAGCCGCCACCTGCACCACGTGCGGGCACCTTCTGCGTGGCTTGACGCCGGCGCAGAAAGCCGTCGTTTGCCCGGAATGCGGCTCCACCGTCGTCTTTGACCTCCGCACCCCCGCGCCACGCCCGGAAACCGGTCCCTACTGGCGCGGCACGTCGCTGCTCACGATCTCCCTGCTCGCCGCCGTGCTGATCGCGGTGCTCGTCATTCTGGCGCTCGTCTGAGTTTTGTCCGGCCACCAAAAACCTAAAACGACCACAGGCCGCCCTTTGAGCGTAAACCCAAAGAACGGCCTGCTTGAAAGCGGGTGGACGGATTTGAACCGACGACATTCACGTTGGCAACGTGACGCTCTACCACTGAGCTACACCCGCAGGATGTCAAAGACAGTCAGAACCGGACGAA
>JBIKTT010000561.1:0-2543 GCA_044347925.1 Phycisphaerales bacterium | reverse complement strand
ACCTTCGAGCTGGGCGTCGTAGACCCGGTCAAGAGCCAAACGAAACCGGGGTCCGGGCTTGTGGCCGGCGGCGATGAGATCATCACCCGAAACAAGTGGTTCCGGTGCGAGCCCCACCCCGTCGCTTTCGAGGGATGCGACATCCGCCCGGATCTGGGCCGCCGCTTGGGCTGATTCGGCTTGGAGGACGGCCAGGGCATCCTGAAAGCCCGGGCTGGCGGCTTGTCGCTTGCGGGCCGCGACCGGGGCCAAAGCCCAGGAGTTTCGGAGGAACCAGAGGCGGGAGAGCGTGCCGAGCAGGGCTTCGTCTTCGGCGTTGCTGAGGCAAAGCGACTTTCGAACCCGGCTCACCGTGGGCCGGATCGCGATTTCGTCCAGAGTCGGCGAGAGGTCCTCGCACCACGCGGCCAACGCGGCGTTGACCGAAGCGTGCGGGTCTAGGGCGGTCAGACGCGGCAACGGAAGGTCGTCGGCGGCCATGCGAAGAGCCAGGACCGAAGGCTCAAGCCCGAGCGAATGAAGCAGGGCGATTGATCGAGCACGGCCCGGCGTCCCGAGAATCGCCCGGATCTCATCGCCGACGCGCTCGCGGCTGACACCGGTGAGCGAAGAGGCGTGAAGCTTGATGGCCGCCGCGGTCGCGGGCTCGATCGAGAAGCCGAGTTTGCCCGAAAGGCGGACGGCCCTCAGGGCTCGCAGGTGGTCTTCGGCCAAGCGGGCGTCGGGGTCGCCCACGGCGCGGAGAACGCGTCGGTCCAGGTCGGCTTGCCCGCCGACGAAGTCGATGAGTTTGCCGCCCGGGCTGGCGGGATCCAGCGGGTCCAGGAAGAGGGCGTTGACGGTGAAATCCCGCCGTGCGGCGTCTTCCTCGGGGGTGCTGAAGCGGACGGAGTCCGGGCGGCGTGCGTCGGAGTACGCGCCGTCGGCCCGGAACGTGGCGACCTCGATGACATGGCCGGACTGCTTGACGAGAATCACCCCGAACGAGGCACCGACGGCGGCGGTTTTGCGAAAGAGCGTGCGCACGCGGTCGGGCACAGCGTCGGTCGCGACGTCGTAATCGCTGGGCTCGCGGCCGAGGAGTTCGTCGCGGACGCAGCCGCCGGCGAAGTAGGCGATGTGGCCGGCTTCGCGGAGGGTGCGCACGACCGCGACGGCGGCCTCGCGGGCCGGGGGGGAGTTGGAATCCGGCGGGTTCACGCGTGGCAGCGTATCGCGCCGTGCGGCGGGGGATGTCCGAGAACGGGGAATGTTGGAGGGCCGGGAACCGTCGGCGGGGCGGGTGCGGACCTGAAAGAGGCCGAGTTCTTCGGCGGATCGCGCGTTGGCGCGACGTTTGGGGTGCCTTTCCTCCCGAGTTTCGAGTATCTTGGAGACGCTCGGGAGTATCTTGGAAGGTTCGGGGCAGTTGGGCGTCTGGAGAGATCGTGCGGCCAAGCCGTTCGGAGGTGCAGGATGCGTCGTGGATGGATCGAGAGGGTGTGCGGGGTGGCTTTGGTGTCGCTGGTGGGTGGCTTGGCCTGCGGGCTGACCGGGACGGCGAGGGCGGATGAGCCGTCGGTCGGATCTCCGACAGCGCCGCGCGGGACGATTCAGGTGCCGATCCGGCTTTCGGAGCTTCGGACGCTCCGTGTGACGCCACGCGGCGAGATCGACGGCGGGTTCGGTTCGCGGGCGTGCAACGTGGTGTCGTCGCACACGGACGCGAACTTCGAGGGCGGGAGCTACGTCGCGCAGGCGGGATTCTCGCAGAACGAGATGTTCGCGGCGACGTACACGGTGCCGGTTGCGGACTGGCCGATCAAGCACAACCAGACGGAGGTTCTGGTGGTGACGAGCGCGACGACGGTCACGACGGTGACGCAGTGGTCGCTGCTTTTCTACGAGGGCGAACCGACGACGGGCACGCTGGTGGCGACGTACTCCTCCGACGGGGACATTCTGCCGCACATTCAGATCCCTCCGGGGACCAACGGTGTGAACTTGCAGTTCCTGATTGATCCGAATGATCCGGAGCAGCTCATCCTGAACGACAACGGTTCGCGCAAGTTCACGGTCGCGTTCCGGATCGATCGTCATAATCAGCCGCCGACGAATCCGTGCACGACGGCACCGGACGCTCGCCGCAACGCCTTTCCGTGCACAGATGTGTCGGGGCTTGCCGTATCGACCGCCAACTGGCTTTTCGGGCTGAACTGCGGTGGCTTCGGCTGTCCGCCCAACGGCGGGTGGGCACGATTCTCGCAGCTTACGAACGGCCTTTGCCGTCCGACGGGCGACTGGGTGAGCCGGACGACGTGGTCGAGCCTGAACTGCACGCCCGGCGTGGGCGCGTGCTGTCTTCCGGACGGGTCGTGCGTGACGACGTCCTCGGGCGAGTGCATCGCGGCGGGCGGGACTTTCCAAGGTGACGGTGCGGCGTGCGGGAACTGTCCCCAGCCGACGGGCGCGTGCTGCTTCAGCAATGGTTTCTGCATCTCCGGTCTGACGGCCGAGCAGTGCAGCGGAGCGGGGGGCAACTTCGCGGGTGCCAACACGAACTG
>JBIKTT010000560.1:0-2547 GCA_044347925.1 Phycisphaerales bacterium | reverse complement strand
TGCCCCAACCACGGAAGCGGCGGGGACCACGGATCGTATTTGGGGAATCGCCGGGGCGGGTTTCAGGGGCTCGGGCGGGGCTTCGGGAGCGGCCCGGCGCAAGAAAAAGGCCCCGGGCGCGTGTCCCGGGGCCTTTGCAAACTGTTCTGAAGGGTCAGACTCCTGCGGGCGCTGCTCAGCGGTTCCGCTGGGAGAGCTGCTTGATCGCCTTTTCGACCTGAGCAACCCACTCGTTGAACTCTTCGTCGCCGCCGAAGTTCAGCAGGGCCCAGTTCGGGTTGTTCTTCACCATGGCTTTGATCTGGTTCAGCCACTGGCGAGCCTGACCGACGAGCTTGCCGCGGTCCTCGTCGCGGGCGTTGGCCGCGAGGTTGAGGAAGTTGTTGAGGTTGGTCATGTAGCGGTTGAAGTTCTCTTCGTCGACCTTGGTCTTCTTGCGGAAGTCCAGGAGGGACTGCTCGGCCTTGCTGACCGGCCAGACGAAGCGCTTGTCGGGACGGCCGACCCACTCAACCTCGGTGAGGCCCATGGCCCTGCCGAGGTCCTCGAGGGTGGACGCGGTGCCCTTGGAGAACTTGACCTTGGCGGCTTCGAGAGCGTTGAAGGTCAGGACGTGAACGCCGCCCTTGGGGTTGAGGACGATGCTGCCGGAGGTGGCGTCCTGGTAGAAGGTGACCTCGCCGGTGTCTTCGTTGACGTTGGCCGAGAGGGCGCCCCAGGGCGGGGAGATCTTGAGTTCTTCGCACTCCTCGGCGATGGCCGAGATCTGCATGGCTCGCATGATCTTGGGGTCGTAGTTGCCGCGGGCGGAGATCTTCTCCATGTCCATGAGGACGCGCTCCAGGCCCGGGCCCTTCATCGCGTTGAGGCGGCCGGAGAAGCCGGTGCAGGCGCCGTAGTTTCCCTGCGGCGTGAAGTAGATCTCTTCGAAGCAGTGGGCGCTCATCGCCGCGGCGGAGATCGCCGAGTCGATCCAGGCGACAAGCCGGAAGTCCTTCTTGAACTCGGCGTGGAAGACGTCGGAGAGCTTCTGAATCTCAAGAAGCATGCCGCCGCCGGACTTGAAGCGGACGACGACGATGTCGACCTTCTCGTCCTTGAGCATCTGGATGGTTCGGCGGAACGAATCGGCGGTGGCGTAGATGCCCACCATGTCGCCGTTCTCTTCATCGCCGAAGGTGATGACCGCGGCTTTGGTCTTGCCGTCGGTGGCGCGGTCGTCCTTGGCGTCCTTGTTCGCCGGAGCGATGGCCGGGGCCGCCGCAGGAGCCGGCGCGGAGCCGGGCTGGGCGAGAGCGGCCGCGACAAGCTGCGACGGAACGCTCGTATGAAGCGGAGCGGCCTGCACGGCTTGGGCCGCCATCATCAGTCCCGCGAAGCCCGCGGCGATCAGTTTCGATGCTTTCATGGTTGGTCCTTCCTCACTGGTTTGTGAAATTTCGGTGGTGGGCGGGCCGATCAGCGGCCTTCCGGCCGGTCGAGCATCTGCTCGGTCTTGATGTTGTCGATGATCTGACGAAGAGCGGCGTTGGGAGGAACGCCGTTCTGGCCGCGCCAACGCTGGGTGATCGCTTCCTCATACTTCTCAAGAATCGAGAGGATGCGTTCGATGCGGTTCTTCCGGATGCCGCGGGCCTTCGTCCGGGCGGCGTAGTCGCCGGGTTCCTCGACACGAACATCGCGGTAGTCGTCGATAGCGCGGCGAATGCTCTTCTTGGCGTCGACGACTTCCTTCTTCCACCCGTCCATGATGGCTTTGGAACGCCCGGCGATGATGTTGCCGGTGCGCTCATAGCCCAGGGAGAAGATCAGATCGTCCATCTTGTCGACGGTGCCCTTGGAGACCTTGATGTCGCGGGCGACCTTGGGCATCAGGGTGAGGCAGTCGTCGCCCTTGTTCTCCAGGATCGCCTTGATCGAGTCGCGGTTGGCGCCCTCGCCGTCGTCGGTCAGGAGGATCTCGCCCTTGAGCGGGTCGGGCATCCGCTCGAAGAACTCGACCTTGTCGCCGGTGATCTTGTAGCTCATCACGTACGGAGCCGCGGCCATCGCGTTGATCAGGTTGGGGTTGTACCCGCCGGTGTTGGCCCAGCCCTGAGCGTGGCCGATGCGGAGCGAGTACTGCTTGTGCTGCACCACCGCGTTACCGACGCCGTCGAACTGGTTGGTCAGGTAGCCGATGCCGCCCCAGACCGCTTCGGAGGACATGTAGACCTCGGGGCAGACGAAGGGGAGCATGGCCGAGCCACCGATGGCGTTCTTGACCCAGAAGACGATGCGGGGCTTGGGCTTCCAGTCACGCGGGATCTCTTCGACGAAGATCGGGGTGACGGCTTCGGAACGGAAGATCTCGTCGAAGCGCTCCTCGACGGACGCGGGCGTGCCGGTGTCCTCGGCGGGCTTGCTGTCAAGCACGCAGATGATCACGTCCGCCTTGTTCTTGAGAGCGTCCCTCACCGCGGCGCGGATGGGGGTCTGCGAGATATCCACGCCGAACTCGCCCACCATCTCGATCACGTAGATGTTGGTCTTGCTGACGTCCGGGGT
>JBIKTT010000559.1:0-2554 GCA_044347925.1 Phycisphaerales bacterium | reverse complement strand
CACCTCGACGTTCCCCAACGATTTCTACCTCGACGACATGCTGATGCGTGAGCGGACGTGTCCGGCTGATTTCAACGGGGACGGGTTCCTGGACTTCTTCGACTACGGCGACTTTGTCGCGTGCTTCGAGGGGACGTGTTCGCCGGGGCTGACTGCGGACTTCAACGGCGATGGGTTCGTGGATTTCTTCGACTACGACGATTTCGTCGGAGCGTTCGAAGCCGGGTGCTGAAGCCGCATTGACGGGCTGCGCGGCTCAGTTTCGCCCGTCACGCTCGTAGGTGAAGCCGGGCTCGGCCCGGAGGAGCGGGAGCGAGGGGTCGTCCTGTTCGACATCATCGCCGAGGGAGATCATGCGAGCCGAGCCGTCGTGGAACGCGTAGGGGCCGCGGTCCTTGCCGTGCCACCAGCCGACGATGACGTCCGCATTGGACCGGGCGCGGCGCGACCACCGGCCCGCCGCCACGTGGCTGATGTCCCCGAGGAGCACGACGTGCGAGGGCAGAGCGGTCACATGCCGAGGGCCGAAAGTGCGGCGGAACCAGCCGGTCTGCTCGGGATCCGGACCACCGCCCGTCCCGCGCAGCTTGTAGAGGTCGGTGTTGGCTTCGTAGCTGGTGCCGAGGGCTCCGTACGCGGTGTCGAAGCGGAGGTCGCTTTGGCTGAACTGCGCGAAGACGGACCAATCGACGATGCGTCCCGAGCGCGAGTTCACGATCCGTCCGTCGCTGGGGCATCGGAAGGGTTGCGCGGAGCCTTCGGCGATGTCGGCGGAGCCGACGTACTGGTTGATCGGCCGCTTGGCTTGCAGAGCGGGCAGCGCGGGGCTTTCGGGCATGTCGATCGGCTGACCGGATTCGTCGAAGCCGTACCAGTGAGCGCCGCCCCAGCCCCAGCGGAGCTTCATCCACCACATCGGCTGCGCGGGCGTCGGATCCGACGTGGGATAGACGCGGAAGTCGTCGGTGTACATCTGCCAAGCGGTCGCGAGCTGCTTCTGATTGGCCAGGCATCGGGTGAGGCGAGCGGCGTTGCGGGCTTTGGCGAGCCCCGGCAGGAGCAGCCCGATGAGCAGCGCGATGATCGCGATGACGACCAGGAGCTCGACCAGCGTGAAAGCCCGGGGCATCGCTCCACGCTACCAGACCGCCCGGCGGGCGTCAATCCCGCGTTCGGTGGAGGGTGGGGTCGGGCGGGGGGTGGTTGGGGCGGGGACTCGACCTGCGGCGGGAGGCGGCTATCCTTGTCTCCCCCTGAACCCAACCGGGTCTGGGACCCACCGCCCAGGTGGCGAAATTGGCAGACGCACTACCTTGAGGTGGTAGCGCCCGCAAGGGCATGGAGGTTCAAGTCCTCTCCTGGGCATTTCAGCGGCGGTCGATGTGACCCTTCGGGTCCTCCCGCCTCAGGCGGTCCAGCGCTCGACCGTCATCCCCCAACGCTCATGGTCTTCCCAGACGCCGGCGATCCGCAGGTAGCGTTCGGCCGTTCCCTCGTAGCGAAAGCCGAGCTTTTTGACCAGCCCGATGGAGGCCGCGTTTCGCGGGATGATGTTGGCTTCCACGCGGTGCAGGGCGAGGTCGGTGAAAGCGTGGGTGACAGCGAGGCGGAGGGCTTCGGACATGAGCCCTTGACCGGCGTGGGGCTTGGCGATCCAGTACCCGAGGGTGGCGGAGAGAAACGGCCCGCGGATGATGTTGTTGATGCTGATCTGGCCGACGATGGGGGTGTCCTTGCCGGCGAGCTTGACGAGGAACCGCCGGCTTGTCTCGGTTTCGGACGACTTGTGGAAGCGATCGAAGGCTTCGTCGTCGATGGGGCTTCGGCCACCGGGGAGTCGCGGCTCCCACGGTTCGAGCCAGTGGGCCGAATCCTCGCGAACGCGGAGGTACTCGGCTTTGTCACGTCCGGTGGGAAGGACGAGCTTGACGCGAGGGGGTGGGGATGACGGCGCGGTGCCCATATGCGAAGGGTATCGACCGGCTGGCGAGGTGTTTCAGCCCTATATCCGGTTTTTCGGATAGAAGAGCTTGACCGGAGCGGGAGCCCCTTCTACCTTCTTGGCTCAGGAGATCCGCGTGACGATCTGTTCGATGAAACGCCGAATGCACATGGTTATGCGAGCCCCCGGGGCTGGCGTGTGCGTTTGTGCGGCTTGAGCAGGCTCCGCGGCCTTCCTCCTCACAGATGACCAAGAACGCCGGCCTCGGGGGCACCTCTCCCTCGCGGCTCTTGTCGTTTCCGTCATCGTTCCCAACTGAACTCAACAGGTAAACCGCGGCGGCGATCGTTGATCGCACGCTCGCGCGTTCGGGCCCCACACCATGTCGACCCAGAAGACCGACCTTCTCACCCGTTGCGTCCGCGGCGGCCTCGCACCCGACCCCGCCACCGGCGCGATCCTCACCCCGATCTACCAGACCGCCACGTATGTGCAGGAGGCGATCGGGCAGCACAAGGGGCACACGTACAGCCGCGCCAGCAACCCGACGGTGTCAGCGCTGGAAGCCAACCTCGGGAGCTTGGAAGGGTGTCCGGCGTCGGTCTGCTTCTC
>JBIKTT010000558.1:0-2557 GCA_044347925.1 Phycisphaerales bacterium | reverse complement strand
CGGCCCTGAAGCTCGTGCCAGAAGCGAAGCGGCTTCCGATCGGGATGCGTGTGGCGTGGCGGTCATCGCTTTGGACTGCGATCGGCCGGATTGGGTCGTGTCGTGAAATAACACCCCCCGATCCCGCTAGAGTTCGTCGAACTTAACGGTCGGAACGGCCGAAAGATGGTTATGGGCACCCGCGTCGTTCACGGGTTCGATTCGGCCTCTGGACAAGGACACACCTGATGGCAGCGGGCTCAAAGGCTGGCACGCGAAGGGGACGGGTGAAACTCGGCCCCGCGTGGGTTCTGTCCCTCCTGGCCGGGACGCTGCTCTCCGCTCCGGCGTTCGCCCAGCAGTCGGCCGTCTACGTCGACGATTCGGTCGCGGCGACCGAGTCCTTTCAACGCATCCCCGATCTCCAATCCTCCGGCAACCTCGTGGAAGTGCTCCGCGTCGCCCAGCGCCTCCTCGATGAGGAGGGCGATCGTCTGGTCGCCACCGCGGCGGACCCCAACCTGTTCATCAGCGTTCGGGGGCGGGTGCACGAACTGCTCCTCGCCGACCCCGCGCTCCTCGCTCGGTACCGGCAGCTTGAAAGCCCGCGAGCCGAAGCGCTCGTGGCCGAAGGAAAGCTCGCCGAGGTCGAACGCTCGCGGCTGTTGACCAGCGGCGGTTTCGAAGCCGCTCTCCGTCTGGCCCGGCGCGATCTTGAGAGTGCCCGGTTCGAAGGCGCCGCTCTCCGCCTCTCTCAGCTTCAGGTCCACCCTGATCTGACCGGCGAGGGCGCCAAGCGTGCCGCGGATCTGGCCGGCGAGATCGCCCGCTACACCCCATCCGCCGGCGACCTCGCCGCCGCGCTCGCACGCGCCGCCGGCCGCACGCCCCCGACGATCACGCCCGCCGCCGAGCCCCCACGCGCCAAGCTTCGAAGCCCGCAGCTCGGATCGGATCAGGGACCCCTCGACCTTCGCACCGTCGCTTCCGAGCCGCTCGCCGCGGCCGAGATCGCAACCTTCGCCCGAGGCGCCAAGCCCGGAGCCGAAGCCAGCGCCGCTCCTTGGACGATCCCGACCGTCGTCGGCGACACGCTGTACACCAACGACGGCGTCGAGATCGTGGCGTGGGACCGTTGGACGCTCGTCCCCCGGTGGCGGCATTCGACGCTCACGGATGACCCGGACGCCATCGGCTTTCCCGACCAGGGCGGGGTGAACGGCCTCGAAAACGCCACACGCTCGCTCGAGGATTCCTCGACGGTCACCGTCGGGTCGGGCATCGTTGTTGCGACGACGGGATTCGCCGTCAACAACGCCCGCCGCAACGGCGACGCGCGGATCCACGCGTTTGACCCAGCTCTGGGCACCCCGCTTTGGAGCGTTGAGCTCTCCCGGCTTGACCGGCAGCTCGCGGAATCAAGCGTGCGCGGCGCCGCGATCATCGTCGGTGACACCGTGGTGGTCGCGGCGGACCGATTCTCGACGGGCCGTCGTCTCGCATCCTCGCTGCTCGTCGGGCTTGATTGCTCGACCGGCGCGCTGCGCTGGGTGCGGACGCTCGCGAACATCGGGCTCCCGCCGATCGGACAGCTTGCCCGTCCGGCGGACCAGCCCGTCGCGGTGGGCGGCGTCGTCTACCTCACGGACTCGCTGGGCGTGACGGCGGCGATCGAAGCCTCCACCGGCCGGTTCGTCTGGGTGCATCGGCTGGAAGGCTCCGGCTTCGACGAGCCGTTCCGGTTCTCCCGCCGCGGCGAGACGCTGCCGTGGCTCGGCTCGTCGATCGTGGTCGACGGCGGCGTGCTCCTGACGACCGAGCCGGGCACGGGCGACCTTGTTCGTCTCTCGCGAACGGACGGCCGCTTGGTAGGCCGCCGAATTCTGGACCGCAACGATCAGCCGCGAACGCTGATCCGCGTCGGCGACCATCTCGCCGCGATGAACGCTTCGGGCATCAACATCTACCCGATGCAGAACGTCACCGAGTCGTTGATGCAGAACGTGACGCTCCGCCGCGGGGCGCTGCTTCTCGGGCGGCCGGTGGTGAGCGGCCGCACGCTGCTGATCCCGACATCCGAGGGTCTGCAGGTGGTGAACCCGGATGCGCCGACGACGCCGATCTCGCTGCCGCTCGCGGCTTCGGGCCATCCGGTGGTCGCGGACGGTCAGCTCTTCATGGCGTCGGTCTCGGCGGTGCGGAGCTTCCAAGCCTGGGAGTCGGTCGAGCCCAAGCTCAACGCGGCGATCGACGCCGCTCCCAAGGATGCCGCTCCCGGTCTCGCGTACGTTCGGATCGCGCTGCGTGCCGGCAAGGTGGACGGCGTCCCGGCGGCGGCGGATCGTCTGCTCGCGGTCCTCGACATCGATCCGGCCGATCCAGCAAGCCAAGCGGCGCGCCGCTCGCTCTTTGAACTCCTGCGCGGCACCGTGGTCGCGTCACGCGATGTGGTCGTCGAAGCCGGCGCGCCGCGGGACCGCACGGCCACCGTGGTGCCGCTGGCTCAGATCGACCCGTTGCTGGCGCGCCTGGGCCGGGCGGCGGACACCCCCTCCGAGCGCGCCGAGCACCTCCTTCT
>JBIKTT010000041.1:0-9366 GCA_044347925.1 Phycisphaerales bacterium | reverse complement strand
GCAGCGATCCAACGACGAACAAACGGATTCGTGACATCGAAAGCTACTCAGGTTTGTGGCGGCAGCGGGCCATCGCTTCATTCACCGCCAGCAAGCGTACGAAGGGCCGAAAGCCCGCGTGGGCCGGCGTTCAGCACCCGCTCTCGAACGCCGCGACGAACGCGTCATAGTCGAAGAAGTCGACGAAGCCGTCGCCATTGGAGTCGGCCGTCTTTCCCGGCGGACAGGTGCCGGTCTCGAAGCAGTTCACGTAGTCGTCGTAGTCGAAGAAATCGATGAACCCATCGCTATTGAAGTCAGCGGCACAGATCGTCGCCGTGCGATAGGCCCGAACGTCGGTTCCGGTGCTGGCAATGATGAGCGTGCCATCGGTGGCGAGGACGGGGCCGCCCTGATTGAGGTTGCCATCGATGGGAGTCGACCAGCGCTCGGTGAGGTCGGGGTTGAAGGAATAGAGCTTGCCGCCACCGAGGCCGCCGGCGTTGCCGTTGGAGACGTAAAGCACGCCGCGGGAATCGACGGCCATGTGGATCTGCATGTAGTCGGCCGTGATGGTGTCGGAAGTACTGAGGACCGAGCCCGTCGCGGGGTCGAGGCGCTGCAACTGGCCCTGGGCTTCGAAGTCCTGCGTGCCGGTCCAGGTCATGGAGTAGATCGAGCCGTCGGGCCCGACCCCCCAGCGAGAGAACTCGCCGCCGCCGCCGGAGGAGACCCGCCAGTTCTGCACGATCGCGGTTCCGGTGTCGGTGAAGGAGTACAGAAAGTCGGAGTTGACGTCGAAGTTCTGCGAGTAATTGAGGTAGAGGCGGCCGTCGGTGCCGATGAACGGGCCGTTGTGCAACAGGCCGCCGGTCAAGAGCGGGCCGCGATAGAGGAACGCGCCGGTGTCGGCGTTGAACTTGCGGAAAGCGATCCTGTTGCCAGCCCCGTTGATGAGGTCGACGGTGTACACCGCGTTGCCCTCGATGACGACGCCTGTGGTGTTGCCGACCTGCTCGAGACGAGCCGTGCGCCAGACCAGGTTGCCGGTCTCCGCGTCGAACCGCTCGATCCAGCGCAAGGACCCGAAGATGATGTCGCCGTCTGGCGCGAACACGGCGGCGGTGTAGGGGCCGGCGTTGATCTCATAGCGAGGCGGAAGCGGGCTTGCGCCGCCGGCGGTGTGCCAGAGGATGGCACCAGTCGCGGCGTCGAGGCAATAGAGCGGCGCGGCGACGCTCCCGCCGTTGCCCGACCGGCTGGCGTACACGCGACCGTTCTTGACGCCGGCAATCCAGGTCGTCCAATCACCGGTCTCGAAAGGCAGGTCGGCGGTCCAGAGGGTCGCTCCGGTGTCGAGATCGAGGGCGTAAATGGTGGAATCATCGGTCGGAACCGGGTCGCTCTGCGGGAAGTCGGTCTGCCGCACCATGAAGACCCGACGCCCCTCGACGACGGGATTCCACGCGATCCAACTGAAGCCACCGCCCTGCCAGAGCAGGTCCGAGTCGCCGATGCCGTCGGGGCCGACGACATCGACCAGGCCGTTGCAGCGGCCGTTGCCGCCCAGATTGGACCAATCCTGCACTTGCGCGATGGCGACGGATGCTGATGCAAGCAAGGTGGTGGCACACACCAAAGGACTCGGCGAAAAGGAGCTTGCACGGTGCTTGGTTCGCGTGGACATGAGGACCTCCAAAGGGGGAGTGGCTGGAAAATGAGTCGGTTCTTCGAATCGCACGCGGCGGATCTCCCCGGCGCGTGCGGGCATGTGCTAAGAGCCTGACCAGAACCGCGTTCAGCGGCGACGACGGGAGAACACGGCCGCGAGACCGAACAGCCCGACAGACGCGGGCGAGGGGATGGCGTAGCCCTGCCAACCGTTTCGCGAGCTGTCGTACACGAAGAGCTGACCATTGGCAAAGCCCGTGCCGTAGAAGCCGCCCACATCGATGTCCAGGTCCCATGTGTTCACGTACGTGCCATCGAGGCGGTATGTGTACGCCTTGTCAGCATCACCCGACGTGACAACAAGCAGGTCGTTTTGCTGGTCAAAGCCGCTGGCGAACCATGTGAATCCCGGATTGCCGATTGGAGCGGTGTCAAGCGCGATGGTGCCGAGGAGCGAGCCGTCGGCACGGCTCACGCGGTTGAAGATGTTCGTATTGCTGAAGGAGTAGAACTGATTCCTGCCGGCGTCGTACACGGGCATGGTCTGCCTGCCCAGATTGCCAGGGAGCGAACCGAGAAGGACGTTGGTGGAGCCGGTGGGCAACCCGCTCGCGTCGCGAGACGCTTCGAACAATCCCTGGTCGCGGTTGCCAGCGGTCCCAACTCCGCCGTCGCGGGCATTGAAGGTCATCACTTCGAGTTTGTTCGTGTTGGGGTTATAGTTGATGGAACGGAGGTCGTGCTCCAAATAGGCGGGAAACTCGTCGACAATCGTGCCGGCTGCAGAGAAAGTGAAGACCGGAGAATACATCGGCTCGCCGAATCCAGTACTGGCGGCGTAGTACCGTTGCGAGCTAGGGTCCCACGTGACGTTCAAGCCTGCCCCGACCGCAGTGGACGCTTGCAGAAAAATAGTGCGCTGGGCGATTTCACCGCGAGCGGTCTCGCTCATCGCGAACAGCCCAACTCCGACCAGCGCGTAGGCCGCGACCGACGGCCCGACCGAACCGACCTCGTTGCCCTTCATGGGTGTCTCCTGATTGCATGGCCCATCCAGCGTGCGGCATCGACCGCGCCTCGCAGAAGCCACTTCCCGCCCAGCATACCACGGCACCATGTCTTCTACAAGCACCTTTGAAAGCGATCCAGGGATTAATTTGAGGAGTACTCGACCGTCGAAGTGGCCGACAAAAACCGTACTTCCTTCCACCAGCTCGACGCCTGGACTCTTCCTGGGAGACAGGGCACTCGGACGATGGTCTGGCATCAGCTTTCGGGCAGGTCCGGGAATCCCGCGGCGCGTTCGGAAGTGGTGGGCAGGCCTGGCGGGCGGCAGAAGCCACGAGTCAGCTTTTGTCCCGCTCCCGAGATCCGACACTCGCGCGGTGCAGGTAGCCACGCCCACGCCTGCCGTGGCGCTCCGGATCGCGCGGGATTGGTGCCCACCCGCACGAAGCTCTGAACACCCTTTGAGAATTCGAAGAGCGTGTGGGGCAATGCCGAGTTGGGTCGGAACCTGCGTGCAAGGCGGCGGCCTCCTTATGCCGCCCCGGCACCTTGACGGCCGGCTGTCGGCTACCATCCAGCTTACGAACATCGCATCGGAGTTGCGCCTCGACTCTGGTAATGAACGGATCGTCGCACACGCACACTATGTCTGGCCTTCCTCCTGCAAAACACGACGCGATGAGCTTTCCCGAGGCCGCGACGGAGGTCGGAAGCAGGATTCGCGCATCGATCAGTTCACTGCTTGAGCAGATTCCCGGCGAACCATCGATCCGCACTGGTTCCGTGCTCGCGGCAGCACTGGACATTGATATCAACCTTGCGTGGAAGCTCCTCAACATCTGCAAGCCAGGTCCGTCGGCGGGTGCGCTGCAACGGCTGCCGGGCGATGGCGGGGTGCGGATCTTGCTCAACGCGGCGAAACGCAAGGGCGTTCCGGCGGCGGTACTCGACGAGATCCGCGCAGCGTTCGCGGCCTACACCAGTCTGCTCGACATGCACGCGGGCGATCGGGCGGCGCTTGATTCCCTCCTCTCTCACGCAGGGGGCGGTGAGCGGAAGATCGACCTGGCAACGCGTCGCGCGGCCTTCCGGGCCAATTCGGCCATGCTGGGTGTGCAGGCCGCGATCCAGCTCGGCGCGTACATCTTCTGGCCTGAGCCCGACGGCAACGAATACTCCTCCGCGGCGGCGATCCTCCGGGGATTCGGCGGGTTTCGCCGCTTGCGGCCCGATGTCTCCTGGATCATCGGCCGCGCCAGGCGGACCGATCACCACGGGCGCCCCTACGGACAGCGGTCGCCGGAACCGCTTGAACCCCGGACTGCGGCGCTCCACGGGGGTGTTCCGCTCGTCACCCTCCTTTCTCCCGAGGATCTCCCGTCGGTGCAGCGGACGATGATGCCGGATGGGATCGCGATCGATCGCGTCGTGGCCGGTCCGGTCGGATTGCAGGCATCGCAGACGTTCTTCCTCGCTGAGACGATGCGGCCTGGGCTGGCCCGCCCGAACGACCCGGAGAATCCCACCCTGCGACTGGTGACTTCGGTGCACACGCCCTGCGAGCTGCTGGTTTTCGACGCGATCTTTCACAAGGATCTGACACCGCTGGGCGCCCCGACGCTCGCCACCGCATCCGAACTCGGCGGCATCTCACTGGGCTACTGCGATCCCGCCGATCGCGTGGTGCTCCACGTCGGCACCGAGATCGAGGATCACGGCCTGGGGCTCCGCACGATGCACATCACCGAGCTTCCACGTTACACCGAGATGCTCGGTTCGCTGTGCGCTCGTCTTGGCCTTCGCACCCACGACATGCACGCGTTCCGAGTCAAGATCGCCTATCCGCCGATTCCCTGCGGTGTCATGCTCGAACGCGACATGAACCCCGCGTGAATCTTTGGTACCACGCCGCCCACTCTGGCGGGGGGCCCCGGGCTCGACGAGCGAGGCCAGGCGCATGTCTTTCACCGACGAGACCATCCCGACCTCCGCGGCGGCGGCGGGGGCCCAGTACATCATCCAGGGCCAGCGCGGCACCCTCACCGGCGAACCCTCCGACGCCGTGACCGTCCAGTTCGGCGTGGGCGAGGGTGCCGGCGCGACGGCCGGCGGGCTCTCGCTGGCGGCGTAGGGAAAGGGCCAAATGGTCAAAGGGCCAAATGGCCAAAGAAAGGCATCCAAGGAAAGGGCCCCGATCATGGATCGGAGCCCTTCTTCATTTGGCCATTTGACGATTTGACGATTTGGCGATTTGGCCCTTCCCGCCTCAGCACCCCGTCTCGAAAGCCTCGACGAAGTCGTCGTAGTCGAAGAAGTCCACAAAGCCGTCGCCGTTGAAGTCCGCCGTGCCCCCACCGCCCCCACCACAGGTTCCGGTCTCAAAGCAGTTCACGTAATCGTCGTAGTCGAAGAAGTCCAGGAACCCGTCGCTGTTGAAATCCGCGCGGCTCTTGCCGCCGAGCGCGTTGAGGCCGGGCGTCGCGACGTGATCGAAATCAAACAGGGCCAGGTTCTCCCACGGTGATCCGAGGCCCGCGAAGGCCGACCACTCGGGCGCCCAATAGCAGACGCCCATGCCAAGACCACCGGGCACATTCGCGACCAACGCCGACACGTCGCGGAGATACGCCGCTTGGCCCGCGGGCGTCGCGGCGTATCCGTCGAGCAGCTGCGACGCATCGCCGACGAGATTGAACGTCTGGTCCGACCAGCCGAGCGTGAACGGATAGGCTGTCTCCACGATGAACACGGGCTTGCCGTAGCGTGCCGCCATGTCGGTGACCGTGGCCTCCATCGCCGCGAATGAGCCGTGCCACCAGGGGTAGTACGAAAGCCCGACGATATCGAACGAAACTTCCTCAGCCACGACGCGATCAAACCACCAGCGGGCGCCTTCGATGTCGCCACCGCGATCGATGTGGAGCATGACCTTCGCCGTCGGCGTGTGCTGCCGCACCGCCAGAACGCCCGCGCTCAGCAGGCGCCCAAAGCGCGGCCAGTTGTTCTCGCCGTCGATTCGGCCCTCGTTCCAGAGCATCCCCGCGGTGATCTCGTTGCCGATCTGCACGATCGCGGGTGGGGTTCCCTGCGCCACGAGTTGGTCGAGAACCGCAGCGGTGTACAGGCCGACCTGGTTGACCAACGCGCCGAACTCGAGCGATGCCCACGCGGCGGGCTTGGTCTGCTGCCCCGGGTCGGCCCAGGTGTCGGAGTAATGGAAGTCGATCAGAATGGCCAATCCGGCCTCGTGGGCACGGCGGGCCATCGCAAGCGTCTGAGCTGTATCGCAGAACCCCGCGGGCGGATCCACCCACACGCGCAGCCGAACCATGTTGATCCCCGCGTCGCGGAAGATCAACATCGGATCACGTGCTCCACCCCCCGACCCGCCCCCCGATCCGCTTCCGTCGGCCCAAGTGCCGCCGACCGCTTCGATCAAGGGCACAAGCGAGCAATCAACCGCTCGATACTCAGGCCCGCTGCACGATTGCCCGATCGCGCACGCATGCAACCCGCCAAGAGCGAGTGCAGCACCAAACCAACCGAATCGACCCACATTCATCCTTTATCCTTCCCGAACGCTCGATCATCAACGTGAGAGGCAATCCGGCTCAGCACCCTGTCTCGAACGCCCCGACGAAGTCGGCGTAGTCGAAGAAGTCGACAAAGCCGTCACCGTTGAAGTCCGCCGTGCCCCCACCACCCCCACCGCAGGCCTCAGTCTCGAAGCACTCGACGAAGTCGCTGTAATCGAAGAAGTCGAGGAACCCGTCGCAGTTGAAGTCGGCGGCGCAGATCGTGAGCGTGGCGGCATCGCTGGTCACGCTGCCGCAGGCGTTGGTCACGATGCAGTCGTAGCTCGCCTCGTCGGCGAAGCCGACGTTGGTGAGTGTGAGGGTCGCGGTGGCGGCGGAGGGGTTGGCCAGGGGGTCGATCGGGTTGCCCTCCTTCCTCCATACGTACGTGAACGGTCCAACCCCCAAGGGAGAGACCGCGAAGCTCGCAGGACCATTTGGACAAACTGACGCGTCGAGGACCGAAAGGGTCAGGTCTCGCATAGCGATCAGTTCGACCTCGCACGGCGTCAGAGCCTGATTGAAGAACCGAACCTCGTCGATTACACCCTTGAATTGTTCCAGGCTGGGAACCGTGGGGTCACCGCCGATTCTGAGCGAGTTGACGACGTCAAAGAAGTTAGCAGCGAGCGGTCCAGTCACAACGCGAACACCGTCAATGTACAATGATACGAAAGAAGCATCGTAAACCGCCGCAACGGCATGAAATCTCCCGACGACGATCGGGTTGGGGTCAGCCGCCCCGTCGGTGCTCACGACTCCACCGGGGCCCGGTGATCCGTAGCCCTGTCGACCGAATGACAGAGAGGTCGTTGGTCGCCCATCCGTCGGCCGTAGGTAGAAGATAAAGCCACCCGCACCATGAGAGATGAAGGTGCCGTACATGCTGTTGGGCTCCGTGCGAATCAAGGCGGTCAGAGTCATCGGTTGGTACAAGTGGAGAAAGGGGGTGTTACCCAACGACACTCGACCGGTGCGCACCAGGAGGCCCTGACCATTGGGCGTGGGCGCGAAGCCTACTGGCCCCTCGGCGACGCCGTTGATCGCAAGAGGACCTGAATCGACCAGCGACCCTTCGAACTGATACCACGCAACGGGCTGAGGCTGAGCGAACGCCGCCGCTGCAACGCACGTCATGGCGATAGCGCCAATCGTCACGCCGATCGCTCCAAACCTCTCGCCGATGACTCCCGCCGCGCGGGCGGAAAGTGCCGAAGTCGCGTGCGAACACCCCGAGTTCTGAGTGGTCATTCTGTTCTCCCTCGATCGTGAACCCGTCGGGCCGTTGCGTCGGGCCCACGCGGCTGTGGCGATCCAAACACCTTGCTCGCCGCGGACGCGAGAAGGGTACTGCACTCCGAAGTGCTCCGCTAGCAAGGATTCCTTCGGTCGCGGTGAAATCTCGCATGGAACGGCACGGTGGCCGTTGGACCGGGGACAGTTATCGGGCAGGTTCCGCGTTGGCGGGTGACGTGGGATGATGGGTTTGGATGGTGGCTTTCCTGCGGACGATGGGATCGGTGATTCCACCCGCGCGGGCTTGCGGAGCGTGCGGTGGTTGGAAGTGGTTGGAGCTTTGGTCATGGGTCACGCTTCCAGATGCCGAAGCCGACCCATGGACCTTCCGAGGCGGTAGGCCCAGGGCGTCACTATCCAGCGGCTCGCCCCGGCGAGACGGGCGAGCGGCATGCGATTCGGGCTCGGCGTGCCAGGAGTTGGTCGCGGGAACGCGGCACCTTGGCGGGACGGGATGGCGCTCCGGCGGGGGCCCAGTACATCATCCAGGGCCAGCGCGGCACCCTCACCGGCGAGCCCTCGGACGCCGTGACCGTGCAGTTCGGCGTGGGCGAGGGCGCCGGCGCGACGGCTGGCGGGCTTTCGCTGGCGGCGTGAGGAAGGCATCGGGCATCAGGCATCAGGAAGCGAACAGGCCCGGGGTCCAACATGGATCCCGGGCCTTTGTCTTTCTGTTGCCTGATGCCCGATGCCTGATGCCTGATGCCTGATGCCTCTGGCCTAGGCTTGCCCGTGCTCACCGAGGATTACAAAGTCCGGCTCGACGCCTTTGAGGGGCCGCTCGACCTGCTCCTCTTCCTCATCCGGAAGAACGAGCTCGAGGTTGAGGATGTGCCCGTCGCGATGATCGCCGGGCAGTACATGCAGTTCCTCGGCCAGATCGATAAGGTGGATATCGACGTCGCGGGCGAGTTCCTGCTCATGGCCGCCACGCTCACCGAGATCAAGAGCCGCATGGTCGCTTTCCAGCAGCAGCCCTCCCCCACCGCCGACGAGGAAGGGCACGCCAAAGCCAAGAAGGAAGACCCCCGGGCCGAGCTCGTCCGCCAGCTCCTCGCGTACAAAGCCTACCGCGACGCCGCCGCCGCTCTGGAGGGTCGCCTCGCCGACTGGCAGTCGCGGTTCCCAAGCTCCGCCGTCCTCCCCAACGACAAGGACCCCGCCGTCGCGGCGATCAAGCGGGCGCTCGCCGACAGCCAGGCCGCTCTGGAACTCGAGGACCTCGAGCTCGTCGACCTCACCGAAGCGTTCCGCAAGGTGATGGAGACGGTCAACTTCGACCGCATCGGCGACCACCAGGTCACCTACGACGACACCCCCATCGAAGCCCACGCGACGGACATCATGACCGTCCTGCAGGCTCCGGACGCCTCGGCTTCCCCGACACGCGAGGTTGAGTTCGCGCAGGTGTTCAAGGGCCGCACGCGGAGCCAGATGGTCGGCTTGTTCCTCGCGCTGCTGATGCTGGTCCGCGACCGCAAGGTCGCCGTGCGTCAGGACCGGATCGACGGCGCGATCTACCTGGGCGTGCAGACCGGGGATGCCCAGACCGAAAGCGTTCCCGCCCCCGCCGGGTCCTGATCCATCGGCCACAAATGTTGGGAGCGGGCGGGACTACGCCCCGGAAGGGCCCAACAATCAAGCGATGCGGCCCCGCGCGGGATGGGTGTGCCTGAGAGGGCGGCGCCGCCATCACCGGAAGGGACCACCACATGCCGGCTGTCACCGACATCAACTCCATGCCCCCGCCCGCTCCGCTTCCGCCCAAGCTTTCGGAAGCTCCCGACGAGTTCGGCCGGTTTGGCAAATTCGGCGGGGCGTACGTCCCCGAAACGCT
>JBIKTT010000557.1:0-2560 GCA_044347925.1 Phycisphaerales bacterium | reverse complement strand
GGCTTGAGGATCACCGGGTGAACCGAGCGTTCTTTCTGCACGCGAAGGGGGTGCGGATAAACACGGGGTATGTGGATGGGCACGCGGCGGCGGTGAGGGAGATACCGGAAGCGTGGGGAGAGCCGCTTCCGTGACCGCATTCGTGGCTTTTTCCATCAGCCCGAAGGGCTGGCCTTTCGTAGCCGGGGGTGGAGGAGGCTTGGCGACGACACCCCCGGACCTCGGTCGCGAGATTCCGTAGTCCGAAGGACTTCTCGTCGCTCAAGCCCACACATACCGCTCGTCCCACTCGATCCCGTACTTTCGGAAGAAGACTCTCATCTCGTCTTTGAAATCAACGGCCTGATGATGGGTTTTCTGGTTGGCGATGTAGGCTCTAAGCGGTTCCACGCCCGATTCGCCGAGCGAGAACGCGAAGTAGCCGTCCTGCCATTCAAAGGCGGAGTTGTGTGGCTTCATCCATTTCGACGAGTCGCGCTTGATGTTCAGCATGAGGTCGGAGAGTGTGACTGTCTTTCCGAGGCTGACGAGCAAGTGTACGTGATCTGAAACACCGCCCATGGCGTGGAGGGGCGAGTCCATGCGGCGGCAAATGCCACCGATGTAGGCGTAGAGGTCGGGCTCGGCGCTCTCGGAAATGAGGGGCTCGCGGTGCTTGGTTGAGAAGGTGATGTGGATGAGGAGTTTGGTGAGGGTTGACGCCATTTGAGCAAGATAGCGACGAGCAGCCTTTCAGGCTGCAATTCGGTGCGCGATTCATCCCGGGGGTGGGGCCGCAAAGCCGGCCCTCACCCCCGGCTATGGACGGTCAGGCCTTCGGCCTGGAAGGCGGCAGGAGGCCAGTTTGGGAAGGCTTGCCACGCGGAGTGGTGGTAATGTTGACGCATGGGCGAGAATCTGTTCGACATTCCTGAGGTGACGGGGCGGGATGAGGCGTTGATCGGCGCGTATGCGGCGAGCGGGCGGACGCTTGATGATTTGCCGTACACGAAGGAATTCGAGGTTTTGTTTGACGCGGTGAAGGGGGAGTATGCGTCGCCGGCGGCGGCGTTTCGGCGGCTTCACACGCTTCGGAAGGCGGGGAAGCTGCCGAGGGCGAATGCTCGGGGGGTTTCGCCTGCGAAGGTGTCGGAGGAGGATGAGAAGCTTCTGATCTCGCTGGTGGTCAGGGAGTGCGGGACGCTGGGGCAGCGGGACCAGTTGCCGCTGACGCCGAAGTTTGACGTGGTGGCGGCGGAGTTTCTGGCGGCGACGAAGCGTCAGATGACGCCGCATGACCTGTGGCGGCTGATTGCGCGGCTGGCGAAGTAGGCCGATACCCTGCGGCATGACGACTCGCTCTTTGGATGCGCTTTTGGAATCGATTGTGGACTATGCCGGGCTTTATCCGCCGGCGAAGCTGCCGATGCAGGGTTCGGTTGAGAACTATGCGCGGGATCGGGCGGGGCCGCATGCGCGGATGCTGGGACGGTTCATCTGTCCGGTGTCGCGGCTGGGGGAGTTTTCGAAAGCGGCGTCGCCGCTTTTGCCTGGGACGTTCGCGACGTCGGGGTATCGGGAGCATGCGCGGGGCGGGGAGATGAGCGAGCCGTGGCTGCTGTCGGTGCTTGTGGATGGGGCGACGGGGGAGGATGCGGTGGGCGGGATGATGCGGGATCTGGAAGCGATCCAGGCGTTCAACCTGCGGCATGCGCACGAGGACCACGGGCTTGCGGTGATCGACACGATCGAGGTGAAGCCGCCGACGCCGGACTTCATCGATGAGGTGATCGAGGAGATTCCGGAATCGATCTTTCCGTTCTTTGAGATTCCGGCGGAGGGGGATGCTCGCGGGTTCATCGCGGCGCTGCCGGGGCATGCGGCGGGGGCGAAGATCCGGACGGGCGGGGTGACTGAGGATGCGTTCCCGACGGCGCAGCGGGTGGCGCTTTTCATCGATGCGTGCAGGCTTGCGGAGATCGCGTTCAAAGCGACGGCGGGGCTTCATCATCCGGTGCGGGGTCAGTATCCGCTGACGTACGAGAAGGGGTGCGCGAAGGGGACGATGTTCGGGTTCCTCAATGTGTTCGTGGCGGCGGTGATGGCGCACACGCATGAGCTTGAGCCGGAGGAACTCGCGAAGTGCTTGGGCGAGACGAACGCGGGTGCGTTTGCGTTCAGCGATGCGGGGGTGGCGTGGGGATCTCGGAAAGCGACGCCTGAGCAGATCACGAAAGCTCGCGGGGAGTTCGCGGTGTCGTTCGGGTCGTGCTCATTTGAGGAGCCGGTGGCGGATCTCAAAGCGATGGGCCTGCTGAAGGACTAGGTTGATGGGCGTGAGACGATCGTGCCGCTTGCGATGACGGAATGAACGCCGGGGCCGCCGAACTCGAACGCGAGCTCGCGCGGGTCGGTGGTGTTCCAGAGTGCGAGGTCTGCGCGGGAGCCGGGCTGGATGCGGCCGCGGCCCTCGAGTTGAAGGACGGCGGCGGCGTTGGCGGTGCAGGCGGTGAGGGCTTCGGCGGGCGTGAGGCCGCAGGAGCGGACGGCGAACGCCATGGCGAGGGGGAGTGAGCCGCTT
>JBIKTT010000556.1:0-2566 GCA_044347925.1 Phycisphaerales bacterium | reverse complement strand
ATTCAACCATGACGAGAAGGCGGATCGGTTCATCGTCGATCTCGTGGTGTCCCAAGCTTCAGCGTCGATCTTTGACGCTCTTCTCATTCCCGGGGGCGTCGCCAATCCCGACGCTCTCCGCGCCGATCCTGACGCGGTGAACTTTGTCCGGCAGTTCTTCGAGCAGCACAAACCGGTCGCGGCGATCTGCCACGGTCCGTGGGTGCTGGCGGAGGCGGGCGTCCTGAAGGGGCGTCGCGTGACGTCGTTCCCGTCGATCAAGACTGACCTGATCAACGCGGGCGCGATCTGGAGCGATGAGGAGTGCGTGGTGGATCAGGGCCTGGTGACGAGCCGGAGCCCCAAGGACCTGGAGGCTTTCAACGCGAAGCTCATCGAGGAGATCGCGGAGGGAGCGCATCAGGGACAGCATGCGTGAACCTCGGTTTGCGCCGGCAGGATCCCACGATTGACATACGAGATTGAGACCAGGGGTCCGAGATGTGAAATCTTGGCCCCGGTTTCATTTTTGCGGTGAAGGTGCGGGGCCTTGGGGACGATGGAGGCTTGATGTCCCCCACTTCCATCGCAGGGTCCGCGTCGGTGTCGTCCGAGGTCTCGATGGCGGTCGCTCGCAAGTCGCTTGATGCGCAGAAGGAGCAGGGAGCGGCGATGGTGGCGCTGCTTGATTCGGCGGGCCGGATCGCGGCGGCGAACGCGGAGGTTGCGAGGGGCGGATCGAGCGCTGTGGGGAAAGTTGATCGATACGCGTGAGATCGGCCGTGCGGGTTGGTCGGGGTGACTATGATGAGGCGTCTGAAAGCCGCTCCATTCGGAGTTGGGCGGGCTCAAGGTCACCGACGCTTTTGATGGGCCCGAGTCCAAGCACCGGTATCACGTTTCGCACGGGCTTGGATCGATTCAGCATGAAGATGTACGTAGGTAACTTGTCGTTCAACACTTCCGAAGGCCAGCTTCAGGCGCTCTTTGAGCCGTTTGGTGCGGTTTCTTCGGCGTCCCTGGTGATGGACCGCGAGACCGGCCGCCCCCGCGGCTTTGGTTTCGTCGAGATGGCGAACGACGCGGAAGCGAAGGCTGCGATGGCGGCGCTTTCGGGCAAGAACGTGGATGGCCGTGACCTGACGGTCAACGAGGCCAAGCCGCGTGAAGCGGGCGGCGGCGGGAGCCGTGGCGGCTTCGGCGGCGGTGGAAGCCGTGGCGGCGGCGGCGGTGGTGGCGGCCGCGGCGGCTGGTAAACCAGTCGGATAGGTTTGATCATTGTGAAAGCCCCGACTTCGGTCGGGGTTTTCCTTTGGGGGAGGGGGTGGAGGGTGGATTTGAGATTTGGAATTTGAAATTTTAAATCGCAAATTTCAAATCGCAAATCTGAAATTTCAAATTTCAAATCGCAGATTTCAAATTTCACATTTCGAACGGTGGATGGCTGAGTTGCGTGGGTTGGCAGGGCTTGCGGGCGTTGGTGGGTTTGGGGTAGAATCGCGGGGCTTGCGCGGCGGCGGTGCGCGGACTTGGTCCCAAGGAGATTTGAGCGATGTTGAGCCAACCGGAGAAGCAGCACGAGTGGCTGAAGCAGCTTGTGGGGGAGTGGACGTGCGAGGGGGAGTGCTTCATGGGGCCGGATCAGCCGCCGATGAAGAACAAGGGGACGGAGCGGGTGGCGATGCTCGGGGATCTGTGGGTGATCCTGGAGGGGAAGGGCGAGATGCCGGACGGGGGCGCGATGGAGTCGCGGATGACGGTCGGGTATGACCCGACGAAGAAGAAGTTCGTGGGGACGTGGATCGGTTCGCCGATGGCGCACCTGTTCGTGTACGAGGGTGAGCTTGACGCGACGGGGAAGGTGCTGCCGCTCAAGACGATGGGGCCGAGCTTCATGGATCCGACGAAGCTGGTCGAGTATCACGACGTGATCGAGATCACGGGGCCGAATGAGCGGCTGCTTTGGTCGCAGACGCAGGGGCCGGACGGGAAGTGGATGAAGTTCATGACGATGAGGTATACGCGGGTGTGAAGCGGGGGCGGCGATCGCTCGCGCGATCGTCTCTTTGGGGTGGCGGGACGCTGCTAAACTGGTGGCGTGCCGAAGTTTGAATACATCGCGCTGGATGCGGCGGGGTCGCGGATCTCGGGCGTGTTGTCCGGGCCCTCGGAGCAGGCTGTGCTGGCGGAGCTTGACACGCGGCGGCTGACGCCGGTGACGGTGAAGGCGCAGGCGGAAAAGCGGTCGCTCACGGGTGGGGTGCGGCCGCGGCCGCTGGGGCAGGCGTACAAGCAGCTTGCGGATCTGCTTCGGGCGGGGGTTCCGCTGATGCGCGGCCTGCGGCTGCTTGGGAATCGCAAGAGTCAGCCGCGGCTTGCGGCGGCGTTCGGCGAGCTTGCGGACCGCGTGGGGGCGGGCGAGGATCTTGCGAAGTCGATGGGCGAGCGGCCGGAGACGTTCCCACCGGTGCACGTGGCGATGGTGCGTGCGGGGGAGCGGGGCGGGTTTCTCGGCAAGGTGCTCGAGCGGCTGGCGCACATGGTGACGGCGCAGGCGGATCTTCGGTCGAAGGTGATGGCGAGCCTG
>JBIKTT010000555.1:0-2570 GCA_044347925.1 Phycisphaerales bacterium | reverse complement strand
TTTCGACCGCTCTGGATGCCAAAGCCCTCCGCGGCGCCATCCGCGAAGAGCCGCCCGCCGCTTCCCGCCCTCGCGACGGCGTGGTCGCCAGCGTCTCCGAACACCTCGACGGCAAGAACCATCAGGTCCTGATGGATGTCCGTGCCTACGCCGACGGCCGCAGCAGGCCGACGGACGCCCTGAACTGGCGTCGCTACGTCGCATCCATGCCGCTCTATGAGGAGTTCGCGGCCAGCTTCGCGATCTCCCGCCTGATGCAGTCGGAGTGGATCCGCCTCGGCCGCGCCGCGTCCCAGGAAGCGAACCCGCCCGCGAACGCTCAGCGCTCCGGAAACGTAAACCTCACATCCGGCGGCCTGCCGGGGGAGCGATAAGTCATGGATCCAAAGCCACGTACCCCACGTAGCGCACCAGTGGAATCACGCGTCCCCGGAATCGACGTCTTCGAGGTCGTCTTCCGCAAAGGGGAGCACCAGTGGAGATTCCGGTACGTCGGCGGCGACGAAGCCGCCATGATCGAAGCGGTCCGCGACATCATGCGGCAGGGCAGGGGCCTTGATTGGGTGGATCTCGCCCTCATCGCCCACGAGATCCGAAACGGGACCTCGATCGAGGTTGTTAGGAAAAAGGAAGGTATACTCTGAATCACGGGCGGTACCCAATGGACCGATAGGTAGGGAGTCCCAAGGACGGGGCAAAGCCGGGATGGTGGCCCGGGAAAGAAGATCAGGAGCCGATCAATGCAGAACAACGTTTCGCTTGCGATCATCGACGATTTCACGAAGTTCCTCGCCGACGAGAAGCACTTCAGCCCGTACACCGCCCGCTGCTACGGCGCGGACCTCCGCCAGTTCACCGAATACCTCATCGATGAACTCGGCATCTCCGTCGACCCCGCGAAGGAGACCGCCGCGGCCCGCGCGAACATCGAACGCGGTCAGACGCTCACCCCCGGCACCAAAACCGCGACCGTCACCGAGACGATCCGGAAAGCCTCGAGCGAAACCATCCGCGGCTTCCTCGCGTTCCTCGGTGAACAGCAGTACTCCGCCGCCACCATGGCCCGCAAGATCGCCACGCTCCGCTCCTTCTACAAGTGGGCCGAGCGACGCGGCGCCTCCGGCATCAACCCCCTCACCGTCATCCGCACGCCGCGCCAGGCCAAGCGCCTGCCCAAAGCCATTACGATCGAACAGGTCGAGCGCCTCCTCGCCGCCCCCGGCGATGCGGACGTCCTCGGCCGCCGCGACCGCGCGATGCTCGAGACCCTCTACTCGACCGGCCTTCGCGTCAGCGAACTCGTCGGCCTCAACTCCGAGGATCTGGACCTGGGCGCCGAAGCCCTCCACGTCCGCGGCAAGGGCAAGAAGGAACGCATCGTCCCCCTGGGCAGCCACGCGCTGGCCGCGATCGCTCGCTACCTCGAAAAGCTCCGCGAAGAGCCGCGCTACGCCTCGAGCGCCGATGTCGCGAAGAAGCCCCTCTTCGTCAACAAGCACACCGGCCGGCTTTCCAGCCGCTCGGTCCGCCGCAAGCTCGACAAGTACCTCAAGCAGGTCGGCCTTGATCCGACGATCAGCCCCCACACCCTCCGCCACACCTTCGCCACGCACCTCCTCGACAACGGCGCGGATCTGCGGAGCGTCCAGGAACTGCTTGGCCACCAGTCGCTGAGCACCACACAGGTCTACACGCACCTCTCGACCGGCCGCGTGCAGGAGGCGTACAACAAAGCCCACCCTCGGGCGCAGGCCAGTTGAAAGACGGCCTGCCAAACCCCGCGAACCAGACCCCGCGCGAACGACGAGCTTGATTTCGCTCCCAGCCGCCACGGGTCAACCAGAGATCACTTCACGCCGGGCGAACCTTTGGGTTCGCTCGGTTTGTCTTTGGGGTCCGCGTCTTTCCCCGTCGGAACACTCGGCCCGGCCTGCGCCAGGAACGACTCGACCTCGGCTTGAAGCTTGGTGCCGTCGTTCGCGCGGTCGTCCGCGACCACCACGCCCAGCACCTTGAGGTCCGACCCCACGACGATGATCGCCGTCTCCACAGGCTGGCCGCCGCGCTCGATGCTCAGGACCTCCGAAGCCGTCAGCAAGCTCGCGAACCCGCCGGCCACGCCGCGATCGGTCGCCAGCGCGGTCAGCCGCGCCGTGAGCTTCTCGATCTGATCGGGATCCAGCGTGCCCTTGCCCAGAAGCCCGATGACGCCCGCCCGGCCGCCCTTGATCTTGACCGCTTCGCAAGCGGACGAAATCGCGGCGGCCAGATCCTCCGAGCCTTCACCGTCGGGCACAGCCTCGCCTCGAAAGGTCACCAGAGCCACGGCTTGCGGAGCGGCCGCGTCCGAGCCCTTGTCAAAGAGCGACTCGGGCGTCATCGGCGCAAGCTCGCGCGTCATCAGCGAAGCGTGCTTGATCGAGGAGCCCTCGGCCAGGCCCGATCGCGGCGGGACCAGAAGCGCGGGCGAGTCCACAAGTGTCCGTCCATCCACGGGCAGCAGCCAGTTCTTCGCCACCCCCGCGTCGGCCGGAGAGCTCGTCAGTTCAAGCTTGGCGAGCCCGTTCCCG
>JBIKTT010000553.1:0-2584 GCA_044347925.1 Phycisphaerales bacterium | reverse complement strand
CAAGATCGAACGGCTCGTGTCTGAAGTCAAGTCCGGCGCGGTGCAGATCGACGCCGGCGGAACGCAGATCGCCTCCGCAAGCCAGTCGATGGCGCAGGGTGCCAGCGAGCAGGCTTCCAGCCTGCAGCAGATCAGCGCTTCGCTCGAAGAGATCTCCGGCCAGACGCAGCAGTCCGCCGAGAACGCCCGTCAGGCCAACTCCCTCGCACAGGAGAGCAAGAAGTCGGCAGATCGCGGCCAGCAGGAAATGGCGCAGATGAACGACGCCGTCAACGCCATCAAGCAGAGCAGCGGCGAGATCTCCAAGATCATCAAGGTCATCGACGAGATCGCTTTCCAGACCAACCTCCTTGCTCTCAACGCCGCTGTCGAAGCCGCACGGGCGGGCGAAGCGGGCAAGGGGTTCGCCGTCGTCGCCGAGGAAGTCCGCAACCTCGCCCACCGTTCGGCCGAGGCCGCCAAGAGCACCTCCGCCATGATCGAGGAGTCGGTCAAACGCTCCGAGACCGGCGTGCAGATCGCCGGCCGCGTGGGTCAGTCCCTCGAGGCCATCACGGTCAGCACCAACAAGGTCAGCGCCCTCCTCGCCGAGATCGCTTCCGCCGCCAGCGAACAGGCGACCGGCGTCGGCCAGATCAACCAGGGAGTGAGCCAGCTCGACCAGGTCACGCAGCAGAACGCCGGCAACAGCGAGGAACTCGCGTCGTCGGCCGAGGAACTCTCCTCGCAGGTCGCGAGCCTCAACGACCTCGTCGGTCAGTTCAAGGTCTCCGGAGCCCCCACCTCCTCTTCACCCAAGAGCAAGGGTGCCGCGCCTTCCCGCAAGTCTCACGGATCGCCCACGGCCGCCAAGTCGGCACCGGGCAAGGCACCGGCCAAAGGGACCGATGCGGATCAGGTCATCCCGATGAACGAAGAGCAGGAGCTCGCGTCGTTCTAGAAACCATCTCACGGAGTCGCGGGTCAACGCCCGCGCCTCCGTTTGTTGTTCCGAACCGGGGCCGAGATCACACGAGGGCACCCACGCCGCTGAGGCGGGCACGCTCGATCTCTCGAGAAAGCAGAACACATGTCAACGCTCACGATCAAGACGAAACTGGCCATCCTTGTACTCGCCACCACGAGCGCGTTCAGCGTCTACACGTACTTCAGCCAGCGAACGCTGAGTCGCGTGAAGGTGACGGGGCCGGTCTACACCGACATCGTCAAGGGCAAGGACCTCGTGGCCGACATCCTGCCGCCACCCGCGTACATCCTTGAGAGTTACCTGACCGCGGTGCAGCTCACTTCCACGAGCGACGCCTCCGAACGCGACTCGCTGATCCGCAAGCTCGACAAGCTCAAGTCGGAGTTCGAAGCCCGCCAGGACCACTGGAAAGCCGAGCTCCCCGAAGGAGCCCTCCACGTCCTTCTGACCCAGAAAGCGGCCGACCCGGCCCGTCGCTTCTTCACCGCCGTCGAGAAAGAGCTGCTCCCGCTCATCGCAGCAGGTAAACGTGATGAAGCCACCGCGCTCGTCCTTCGCGGCAACGTGCGCACAGCCTACGAAGAACACCGCTCCGCGATCGATGAGCTCGTGACCGAGGCCACCGCATTCGCGACGGACACCGAGTCCGCCGCACGCAAGGAGGTCGTCGCCGGCACCGCGATGATGCTCGGCACCGCCATCGGCTCCCTCGCCGTGCTGCTTGTGATTACGGCGGTGATCGCCCGCAGCGTACTGAGGCCGATTCTGACGATGCGTCGGGAGATCGGGGAGATTCAGCGGACGCGGGATCTCACGCGACGCGTCGAGGTCGGCTCCAAGGACGAGCTCGGCTACCTCGCCGTCTCCTTCAACGAGATGGTCACCACACTCCACGACATCATCGGCGAGGTCAAGTCCGGTACCGCCCTCATCGACGCCGGTGGAAGCCAGGTCGCCCAGGCCAGCCAGTCCATGGCCCAGAACGCCAGCGACCAGGCCGGAAGCCTCCAGCAGATCTCCGCTTCCCTCGAGACCATCTCCGCCCAGACCAAGCAGAGCGTCGCAAGCACCAACGAAGCCGACCGACTCTCCCAGGAGAGCAAGAAGTCCGCGGACCGCGGCTGCCAGGAGATGCGCCAGATGAACCAGGCCGTCATGGCCATCAAGGAGAGCAGCGGCGAGATCTCCAAGATCATCAAGGTCATCGACGAGATCGCCTTCCAGACCAACCTCCTCGCCCTCAACGCCGCCGTCGAAGCGGCGCGTGCCGGCGAAGCGGGCAAGGGCTTCGCCGTCGTCGCCGAGGAAGTCCGCAACCTCGCGCAGCGCTCCGCCGAAGCCGCCAAGAACACCGCCGCCATGATCGAAGAGTCGGTCCGGCGTTCCGACAACGGCGTCCAGATCGCAGGCCGCGTCGGTCAGGCGCTCGAAGAGATCGCCGGCAGCACCCACAAGGTCAAGACGCTCCTCTCCGAGGTCGCTTCCACCGCCGGAAGCCAGGCCGAGGGCATCGGCTCCATCACCTCGGTCCTCACCCAGCTCGACCACGTCGTCCAGCAGACCGCCGGCAACAGCGAAGAGCTCGCGTCCTCAGCCGAGGAAGTCTCCTCACAAGTC
>JBIKTT010000554.1:0-2584 GCA_044347925.1 Phycisphaerales bacterium | reverse complement strand
GTCCTTTGCGATGTCTCGGCGGTGTTTGCGCCGGGGGAGGTCACGGCGGTCTTGGGGCCGAACGGAGCGGGGAAGTCGACGCTTCTTCGGTGCTTGGCGGGTGTGCACGAGGGGCACGGTGTTTCGGGCGGGGCGGTGATGTTGGAAGGGGTGGCCATCGGGTCGTTGTCGCCTTCGGCGCTGGCGGCACGGCTTGCGTATGTGCCGCAGCGGGAGGAGATCCCGGTGGGGTTCACGGTGGGGGAAGTTGTCGCGATGGGAGCGGAAGCGGGGGGGGATCCGCCGCAGGCGTTGCCCGCGATCGAGCGGCTGGGGCTCGCGGCTTTGCGAGATCGCCGGGTCGAGACGCTTTCGGAGGGGCAGCGGCAGCGGGTGACGATGGCTCGGGCGTTCGCACAGACGCGGGGGATGGTCGAGCGGCCGGGCGTGCTGCTCGCGGATGAGCCGGCGGCGGCGCTGGACCCCGCGCTGGCGGCGGAAGCGATGAGCGTCTTTCGCGAACTCGCCCGGCGCGGGCGGACGGTGGTCGTGGTGCTTCACGATGCGGACCTCTCGCTGCGGTGGGCGGACCGGGCGCTGCTCCTGCGGCAGGACGGGACGGTGCTTGAGCAGGGGCCGGCGGCGGAGACGCTGACGCCGGCGAACCTGGAGACGCTGTTCGGCGTCCGCTGGGCGGTGGTGAAGACTCCGGACGGGGGAACGGGAAGCGGCGGCGGGTCGCGGAATGCCGTGATTCCCGTCTAGCCGAAACGTGTCGGCGAAACCTATCATGCGGCCCGTGACGAGCCCAGCCATCCCATCGCCCGCGGAACCGAGCGTGTCGCCTTTGGCGGCGGCTCCGGCTCGGCCCAAGGTGGGGGCTCGGGCGGGGACGATCAAGAGCCTGCGGGAGATGACCAAGCCGGGGATCACGCGGCTGGTGACGATCACGGCGGCGGTCGGGTTCGCGATGGCGTTCCTGTCGACCGACGCGGGCAAATCGGTTCTTGAGCCTTCGCGGCCGTGGATCGAGGTTGGGTACGCGGGGCTGATGTGCGCGGTGGGGACGTACTTCTCGGCGGCGGGGGCGAACGTGCTCAACCAGCTGGTTGAGCGGTTCCGCGACGCGAAGATGAACCGGACCAAGCGGCGGCCGCTTCCGGAAGAGCGGATCGCGCCGCCGGTAGCGTTCACGTTCGGGGTGGCGTGCGTGCTGCTTGGGGCTTTGGTCCTCGCGCTGGGGTGCGGGGCGATCACGACGATCCTCGCGCTGGCGTGCACGGTGACGTACCTGTTCGCGTACACGCCGATGAAGCCGCGGTCGGCCCTGTCGACATACGTGGGGACGTTCCCGGGGGCTTTGCCTCCGCTGATGGGCTGGGCGGCGGGGTTGCCCGAGGGCGGGATGGGGGCGACGGGGGCGGAGCACTGGCCGATGTGGTGGGGGGGCGTCTCGCTCTTTGTGCTGATGACGGTGTGGCAGCTGCCGCACTCGTTCGCGCTGGCGTGGATGTACCGCGACGACTACGCCCGGGGCGGGTACAAGCTGCTTCCGACGCTGGACCCGACGGGGTCCAAGACGTCGACGACGATCGCGGTGTGGGCGTTTGCGCAGATCCCGGCGACCTTGCTTCCGGTGCTCGCGATGCCGAACGTCTTGGGGTGGCCGTACGCGGCGATCGCGGTGCTGACGGGCTTGTGGTATTTCGTGTGCGCGATGCGGGTGCTGAAGACGCGGAGCGTGGCGGACGCTCGGAAGGTGTTCTTCGTGTCGATCATGCATCTGCCGCTTTTGCTGATCGCGATGGTGGTGGAGGCGGGGATCAGAAGGCTCTGACGGTCACGAAGTCACGAAGTCACAGAGTCACGAAGCAAAAGGCCAAAGGCGTCCGTGAAGGACGCCTTTTGACTTCGTGACTTCGTGACTTCGTCGCTCCGTGACTTCCCCTACATGTGATTCCGGCAGGCGGCCCAGTGGCAGTCCTTGCCGCGGTAGGTGCTCAGCAGGTCCTTGAGCTGCACGCCCGCGTCGTCGTTGGTCGTGATGAACCGCGATTCGAACTTGCTGTGACCGAGGAGAGCCAAGCTCTCGCGGGGGTACAAGCGGTAGTTCTTGCACGACTGTCCGCCGCGGAGGATCTCGTGGGGGACGGCCGAGGTGCCGAACCGCGTGAGGGCGTCGACGAGCTTGCCCGCTTCGTTGCCGAGCGAGACGCCATCGGCCTGGTAGAACGCGATGGTGGTGCCGGCGGGGACGATGAAGGTGCCGTCGGCGGCGAGCCAGCCGCCGTGGCCTGAGAAGGCGATCTTCTCGGCGGCGCGGGCCTGGGCGTTGAGGGCGGCGATGCGTGCGGCGATGGACGTCATGGGCGGGGCTCCTCCGGCCCGGGCTTTGGCGTGACGCGAAGCCGCCCTGGGCGATACCGGGGATTGTACCGGATTGGGGGCGGGGCTCCAGTCCTCCCTCTCCCCGTTGCTTTGAACGGGGAGAGGTGGCCGGAGGCTTTGCGGAGGTCGGTGAGGGGTTCTTTGGTGGTCTGGCAGACTCGATGAGGCCGTTGATCCATCGAAGACCCCTCATCCGCCGCTGGCTCGGCACCTTCTC
>JBIKTT010000551.1:0-2586 GCA_044347925.1 Phycisphaerales bacterium | reverse complement strand
ACGCTGATCACCATCATCAACAAGGTCCGGGCCAAGCAGGGGCAGCTCCGCCTCTGCAACATCGACCCGCAGATCCACGAGGTGTTCGTGATCACCCGCCTCAACAAGCTGTTCTCGATCCACGACACGATCGATTCGGCTATGAAGAGCTTCACCAAGTAACGTGAGATCGGCTCCGGCGAGCTTCACCCTCCGCCGACCGACGCCCCCTGGCACCCCTCTCCCCCGCGCGGTCACCCCCAACGATGTCGGCCAACCCCATGCCAAACCAGGGCCGGAGCAACGCGGCATCGTCCGCGCCGATTCCCTCCGGCGCCGACTCGGGGCATACCCGCTTTGCTGACGACCATCAGTCCTCCGAAGCCGCTCAGAACGCCGTCGTCGAGAGCATGGACCGACACGGGTACAGCAAAGCCTCACGCTTCGCCGTCCGCCTCGCCCTCGCCGAAGCCATCGCCAACGCTTTCAAGCACGGCCACAAAGGCCTGCCCCCCTCGACGACCATCGGATTCTCCTTCGAGGTCGCCGACGACCGCGTCCTCGTCGTCGTCGAAGACCAGGGCCCCGGCTTCAAGCCCGAAGACATCCCCGACCCCACCCTTGATGAGAACATCGAGAAAGCCTCCGGCCGCGGGCTGATGCTGATGAAAGCCTACATCACCCATGTCGCTCACAACGCCAAGGGCAACCGGCTCGAGATGATCTACGAGAAGCCCAAAGCCTGAAGCGTCGACGGCCGGGCTCGGCGGGCTCTCCGCACGCAGCCTCACCCGCTTGATTCGCCCGCCCGGCCCGGCGAAAGTTCACCGATGCCCAAGAAACCACCCATGCCGGCGCCCAGGCGGACCAAGCAGCGAGCCGCGGTGCTTGAGACGCTGACCGGAGCCAAGGGGCCGCTCAACGCTCAGGAGATCCTCCGCGGCGCCTCCGAACGCTCCGAGGGGCTCGGCCTTGCCACCGTCTACCGCCATGTGCGATCGCTTTGCGAAGCCGGGGAGCTTGTCGAGGTTCACGTCCCGGGCGAATCACCCCGGTATGAGCCCGCCGGTCGTGCCCACCATCACCATTTCCTGTGCACACGCTGCGCCCGCCTCTTCGAAGTCGAGGGGTGCCCGGGCAACCTGTCCCACCTGACCCCGCCGGGGTTCCGCTTGGACCGTCACGAGATCACGCTGATGGGTCTGTGCGACGTCTGCAACGCCAAGCCCGCCGGTCGATCCTGACGGCTCCGCTCGTTCCGACGCGGCGACGCGCGGATCGCTTTACGCTTCCGCAAGGCCCTCGCGGATGGCGAAACGCGCCAGATCCACGCGGTCGTGGATGTCGAGCTTGTTCATGATGCTCGTGCAGTGGTTGTCGATCGTCTTGACCGACAGGTGCATGGTCGCGGCGATCTCTTTCTTGGCCATGCCGCGGGCGATGTACCGGAGCACTTCGATCTCGCGTGCCGTCAGCAGCCCCGAGCGGGTGGCTTTCTTGGTCGCCAGACTCACGCCGCCCCGGTCGATGACCAGACGCGTCTTGACCTCCGGCGAGAAGTACGCTCCGCCGGAAACGGCGATGCGGATCGCTTCCACGATCGACTTGGGGCTTTCGCCTTTGGTGACGTATCCGGAAGCTTCCACCGCCAGCGCGTCCTCGATGTACCGATCGTGGAAGAACGCCGAGAGGAAGATGATGTGGGTGGATGGGCAGCGTGCCTTGATCGCGCGGGCCGCGTCAAAGCACTGCAGTCCCGGCATGTCGATGTCGAGGATGATCACGTCCGGTCGATGGGCGAGCGCCGCATCGACCGCCGCGTCGGCGTCGCCGACATCCGCGACCACGTTGATCTCCCCCGTCGCGTTCAGCCAGGACGCGAGCGTGCTACGAACCAGCGCATGGTCATCAGCGAGGATGACTGAAATCGGCCGGACAAGCGTCATGTCGAAGCTCCGAATCGCACGATGTTCACGAGCCTCGTGGATATCCCCTCCAGATCGGCCCGCCTGATCACTTGTGCAAAGAACCATCGGACTCTAGTACCTCCGCACGCCAATTACGTGGCCGCGAGGGGAAATAGGGCGTTCACCCCACTGGCACGCTTTCGTGCCGTAACCGGCGAAGTAAGGGGAGTGTCAGCATCCGGGCAGCCGCCGAGGCCGCGAAAAGCCACGCGTACCGGTCCGCCGTCGCACTCTCCCCCAGGATCAAGACCCCGACCGTCGAGCCTGCGAACCCCGCCGCGTACACGCCCAGGCCGAACGTCGAAAGCACGCTCGCACGCTCACGTACCGGAACGTGTTCCATCTGGAAAAGCACCGAGCAAAGCTCGAAAGACGCCAGCGCCGCCCCGCCGATGAACTGGAACGCCAGAAGCCACCACGGGTTGCTCGAAAGCAGCCAAAGCAGCGGCACCGGCACCAGCGCGATCGCCGTCACCCACGCCACCCGGTAAAGCCCGAACCGCTGGATCGCCCGTCCGGCCACCTCCGGCGCGACCAGCTTCCCGACGAAGAACGCCGCGAGGAGCGACGAGTACAGGAATGCCTGATCGCCCGCCTGATCCGCGGCCGGCGTGCCGAGCTGGCTCAGCATGTACGGGCG
>JBIKTT010000552.1:0-2586 GCA_044347925.1 Phycisphaerales bacterium | reverse complement strand
CCCACCGCCGCCGCCGTCACCTCCGGCCCCTTCGCCGGCAAGACCATCGTCATCACCGGCACCCTCGAGAAATTCGGCCGCGATGAACTCACCGAGAAGCTCGAAGCCCTCGGCGCCAAGGTCTCCGGAAGCGTCTCCAAGAAGACCAGCTTCGTCATCGCCGGCGCCGAAGCCGGCAGCAAACTCGACAAAGCCCGCGAACTCGGCGTCGAAGTCTGGGACGAGGAAAAGCTGCTTCAGCACCTCATGCCTTGATGACTGATGCCTCGATGCCTTCTTCTTCCCACCGATGCCTGATGCCTAATGCCCGATGCCTGATGCCTTCCCTCACTCCCACCGCAGCCTCTTCACCCCGATCACAAACGCCACCGCTCCCACGCCAAGCAAGATCCCGCACGGCAGCAGCATGTCCGCCGCGGTGAACCCGCGCCACATCCCGCCCTCCACCGCCACGATCGCCCACTTGAACGGGCTCACGTTTGAAAGCGTCTCCAGGAACGGCGGCATGAACGCGAGCGGGATCGTTCCCCCGCCGATCATCGCAAGAATCATCGGAACCGCACGCGCGATCCCCGCCGCTCCCTCCTCCGAATCCGCGAACGGCGCAAGCCCCATCGCGATCCCCACAAACCCCAGCGACGAACACACCACCGCGACGATCAGCATCGGCCACGACCCGATCTGCGACCCCATCCCGATCGCGATCCCGATCAAAAGCACCTGCACCAGCATGCACGTCACAAAGCACGCCATCGCTTTCCCCGCCAGTATCTGCGACCGCGTCAGCGGGCTCGTCGCCAGCCGGATCAGCGTCCCCCGCCGCCGCTCCGCCGCGATCGAAGCCGCAAACCCCACCACCGACCCCATCAAGCCCCACGCGATCCCCTGCGGGAACGAATAGTCCGAAGCCGTCCGCCCCTTCCCCGTCCGATCAATCTCAAGATCCCTCACCTTCACATCCACCGGATTGAACCCAGCCCCGCCGCCGCCCCCGCCATCGCCTCCGTCCGAAGCTTCAGCGTTGCTCTTCTCAAGCTCCCCGGACAGCGCATCCGCCCCGTCAAAGAACTTCAGGAACGCATCACGCCGCTCGCCCTCTTCCGGCGCGATCGTCGCAAGCTGCTCCCGCGACCGCGTCAGCATCGCCGACATCTTCGACCGATCCGTGAACGCCGACGACATCTGCCGGAACGCAAGCTCGTTCAGCTTCCCCGTAAGCAGCCCCGCTTCCGCGCTCCGCGACGGATCCACATACGCCTCAAGCGGGATCTTCCCGCCGGTGAAAAGCCCGTTCGTCCCCACTTCAAACCCCGCCGGCACCACGATCAGCGCCGTCACGCTCCCCTTCTGCACCAGCATCCGACCCTCATCCATCGTCGCCGCCCGCCGTGTCTCAAGCGATGAATCCGCTTCCAGGTCCCGCACCAGCTGCGCCGACGGCGCCGTCCCGTCCAGATCAAGCACCGCGACCTTCATCTTCCCCCCGCCCTTGGCCCCGCCAAAGACGAACGTGAAGAAGATCGCAAACAGCACCGGGAACACAAACGTGAAGAACGCCGCCGCTTTGTCGCGGAACAAAAGCCTCAGGTCATTCATCGCGATCGCAAGCATGACGTCGACTTCCTCTCCAAGCCTTTGGTGGCACCGCTCTCCAGAGCGGTGTGCTTCTCCCGAGGTGGCACCGCTCTCCAGAGCGGTGCTCTCACCTCAATCCCTCAGCGTCCGCCCCGTCAGCGACAGGAACACCGTCTCCAGATCCGGCCGCTCGATCTGCACCCCGACCACTCCCTCCCTCCCAAGCACGCTCCGAAGCTCCGCCACCGGGTCCGCCGTCCGCCGCACCTCATCCGCTCCGCCCGCTCGCTTGATCGTCACCATCGACTCCCCGCCAAACCGCCCGACAAGCTCATCCACCGTCCCCATCGCGAGGATCTTCCCCTTGTCGATGATCGCCACCCGCGAGCACACCTTCTGCGCCTCTTCCATGTAGTGCGTCGTGTACACGACCGTCTTCCCGGCCGCCGCGAGCTTCTGCACCATCTCGAGGATGTTGTTGCGACTCTGCGGATCGACCCCCGCCGTCGGCTCATCGAGCAGGATCACCTCCGGATCATGCACGATCGCCGCCGCAAGATTCAGCCGCCGCTTCATCCCGCCCGAATACGTCCGCGCCCGATCCTGCTGCCGATCGCTCAAGCCCACCGCGTCCAAGCACGCATCGACGCGAGCTTTCAGCCCCGCCCCGCCCAAGCCGAAAAGCTTCCCGAAAAGCTCAAGATTCTCCCGCCCCGTCAGATCGTCATAGATCGCCAGGCTCTGCGTCGCGACGCCAAGCCGCCGCCGCACTTCCGGCTGCGTGGGCCTTCCCAACCCCTCCAGAACCACCTCGCCGGAATCCGGCGTCAGCACCCCCATCACCATCGCGATCGTCGTGCTCTTCCCCGCCCCATTCGGCCCCAAAAGCCCAAAGACCTCCCCCTTCCGAACCTCAAGCGATACCCCATCGACCGCACGATTCGGCCCGAACGCTTTCACGAGATTGGTAATCGTCAGCACAGCACCAGCATACTTCGGAAACCCCGCCTC
>JBIKTT010000550.1:0-2590 GCA_044347925.1 Phycisphaerales bacterium | reverse complement strand
GAGATCCCCTGCAAGTAGCTCGACGCGTTGAAGGCCGCCCGGCGAGCCGCCCGTTCCGCCCGTGCTCGCGCCGGGTTGCCCTCTCCTTCACTTCCGGCTTCGGTCACGAAGCCCGCGAGCGACGCACTGAGCCCTGATCGTCCTCCGGGGAACGCACAGACGGCGCCTTCCAGCTTTCCGATGGCTTCCCGAGCCTCGGTGATGAGGAGCGCCCGGGCACGTTGGGCTTCACAGGCGTCCACGACGCGAGCCAGGCCTTCCGCGGTCGGGAATTCCCGCAGCGCCGTCGCCGCGTCCGCACCGCGCATGCCGCGCACAACCCGGCTGGCCGTGGACTTGTCGAGGCCGAGAGGACCGGTCAGATCACGAACGCGAGGTGAGTGGTACCCGATCGAGCCAAGTAGTTTCCCCAGTGCAGTTCGAAGCTGCGCCGCGAGACCGAGCAGTTGTTCGAGTTGGTTGGTGCTCAAGCTGAAGCTTATCGGTGCATTTCGGTCTGTCGCGAACAAAAATTCTCCGAAAGTGATTCTCTGAGAGAATCTTTTGGAGGGTGCCGACGAATGTTCTTCCGCGTGACCCTTACCCCTGTTGAGGAAACAGACCATGATGCAGAAAGCAGTCCCTTCGATTTCCCGCCCGATCGCCGGTTTCGCGGCTCCGACCCTCGCGTTGCTCGCGGCCAACTGTGCGATTGCGCAGGACGCTCGGTTCTTCCCGATTCCCGGCCAGTCGACCATCCCGGGGAGTAACGAGAACGTGTGCATCCTGAGCGGGACATCCGGATATTCGGGAACGCGTATCAGCGATGATGGCACGACGGTGACAACCGTGACGTTCGATCCCGGGTTTGTGAGCGGGTACATTCCGCGCAGCCCTGCGCGGTGGACCGAGGCTGGCGGCACCGTGGTCATTGGTCCGGAAGTTCCCGGCCTGTACGGCGTGACTGGAATCTCGGCGGACGGCCGCACGATCTATGGCGAGAGCTGGCGTTGGACGGCGGCGGGGGGGTATGAAGACCTGCGTTCGCGCCTGACCAACGGCTTCTTCGTGAACAAGACGATCTTCGGGTGCTCTTCGGACGGCCGCACGATCACGGGTGTCACGGGGATCTATCCGAACGAAGGCGATCTGTTCCTGTGGCGGATTGAGGAGGCGCCGCTCGTTACGCTGCCCCGTGCCGCGAGTTTCCCGCAGGGATACTTCTATTTCAATACGATCAGCGGAGATGGGAACGTCGTCGCGGGATCGACGCGTCGATTCGACTTCACGAACGGGTTTTCTCAGTCTTACGCGGCGGTCGTCGTGACGCCGTCGGGTGCAAACGTGATCACCGAGGAGAGTGGCCAAGCGGGCGTTACGGACCTCTCTTTCGATGGAAGTGTCGCGGTGGGTTATCTGACAACTCCCAATGGTTTCTCCCTGAGCGCGTTCCGGTGGACGGCTGCTGGCGGCATCACGCTGTTGAATAGCGGGCTTGGCTCGGACGACAGCACGTACGCGCGGGCGACGAGCGCGGACGGCAACGTGGTGGTGGGGGACTACCTCAACTTCGGGACCCCGGGCACGAGCGCCTGGATCTGGCGTGCGAACAGCGGCTTCATCGATCTTCAGAGCGATCTCACCAACAACTTCGGCCTGGCCGGCGCACTTGCAGGCTGGAGGCTGCTGGTCGCGACGGATGTCTCGGCCGACGGACGCACGATCGTCGGCCAGGGTGTGAATCCGGAGGGATGCGAGCAGGCGTTCCTGGTGCGTCTCCCCGGCGTCTGCGCACCGGACTTCAACAGTGACGGCTTCATCGATTTCTTCGACTACGACGACTTTGTGAACTGCTTTGAGACCGGCGCCTGCCCCCCGGGCAGGACGGCCGATTTCAACGGCGATCAGTTCGTGGACTTCTTCGACTACGACGGGTTTGTCGGGGCGTTTGAGGCGGGCTGCTGAGCTTTAAAGGGGAGTGCGGGGCGCGGCGGCGACCAGCTCGGTCGCCGCCGCTTTTCTTTGGCCGTGCCGCGGGCTGAACTCCGCGGAGCGGGCCGTAGGACGCGAAGCCGGCGTTCGCACCCATTGGGTGAGCGCTCGTCCTGATTGTGCCATGGGCCGCGAAACGGTGTTTCAGCCCGCCATCGGGAGCCTCCCTACGAATTGGCATGGAGATCGCGATGAATAAGCGTTCGAAGCACTGGCTGCTCACCTTCTGGCTGATCGGGCCGTTCGCGGTGGTGGTGCTTTTGGTGGTGGTGATCGCGTACCGGGACCCGTCGTCGGTGCGGATGGTGGCGCCGGCGGTGGGGGCGGGAGCGGGCCGTACGGGCGGGGCGAACGCGATCGGCGAACTTCTCGCGGGGAACAAGCCGACGCACAACGCGCAGGCGGCGAACGCGGATGAGTTCGGCACGCAGTGGCGGAGGGAGGAAGGCACGGACTCACGGAGTCCCGGGGTCGCGAAGAGCGGCGAAGAGGGAGGACAGCCCGCGGGCGAGTCCAAGCTCGTCGCGCCCGAGTCTTTGCCGCAGGGGTTCATTCTGGTGGTGGAGGACAAAGCCCGTCGCGCGACGCAGACTTCGCCGATCTACCTGGCTTCGAACCA
>JBIKTT010000549.1:0-2591 GCA_044347925.1 Phycisphaerales bacterium | reverse complement strand
AAACGCCGCCATCCGTACCACCAGGGCCACCACATGGTCGGGTTCATCCACGACACGTTCGGCCGCGAGAAGTGCATCGCGTGGATCACCTCGATGGCCAAGGGAAGCTCGGTCGACCAAGCCGCCCGCGAGGTGCTCGCCCAGCCCTTCGCCGACCTCGACCGGGCTTGGCGTGAGCACGTCGCCGCGCTGGTCGCCAAATCCAAAGCCCCCGCCGAGAGCGAGAAGAAGTAGATGACCCTCGCCAAGCCCACCGCGCGATTTCCCGTGATCGTCGGGCCCACCGCCGGCGGGAAGTCCGCGCTCGCCGTCGCCGTCGCCCACGAACTCGCCAAGCTCGGCCGCTTCGCCGAGATCGTGACCGCTGATTCGATCCAGATCTACCGCGGGCTCGACATCGGCTCGGCCAAGCCCACGCTCGCCGAACGCGCCGGTGTCCCGCACCACATCATCGACCTCGTCGACCCCGACGGCGCGCCCTTCACCGTCGCTCACTGGCTCCGTGAAGCCGAACGCGTCATCGCCGACATCCAGGCCCGCGGCGGCGTCCCCATTGTCGTCGGCGGCACCCACCTCTACGTCAAAGCGTTCCTCGATGGGATGTTCGAAGGCCCCGGTACCGACGAAGTCCTGCGGGAAGAGCTCCGCGCCCGCGGCTTGCCGGCACTTCGCGAGGAACTCGAGCGTGTCGATCCCGCCGCCGCCGCCCGCATCCACCCCAACGACGAACGCCGCACGATCCGGGCTCTCGAAGTCTTCCGCCTGACCGGCGCCGCCATCTCATCCCGGCAGGAGCAGTGGGACAAGGGCCGCCCAAGCCGCGAGGATTGCGTCCTCATCGGGCTGGACTGGCCGAGCGAGCTCATCAACCCGCGCATCAACCAGCGTGTCCGCGACATGGTCACCCTCGGGCTCGTCGAGGAGGTCCGCTCGCTCCACGCCGCCGGCCGCCTGGGCTCCCAAGCTCGCGAAGCCCTCGGGTACAAGCAGATCCTCGCCCACCTCCAGGGCCGCTCCTCACTCACCGAAGCCATCGAGAAGGTCAAGATCGAGACCCGCAGGTTCGGCAAGAACCAGCGCACCTGGCTCAAACGACTCCGCACGACCCCCGGTAGCGTCTGGATCGACACCAACGAGACGCCCGCCGATCGCTGGCCGCTCATCGTCCTTCAAGCGATCGGATTGTCCTGACCATCAGACCGCCGCCGGGACGCGCTTGACGAACCGCTCCTGCTTTGACAGGATCTCCGTCAGTTGCGGCCGCGGCGACGAGAGCAACTGGGCCGACGTCTTGAATTGCGCCGCTTCGCTCATCCCGCGAGCCCACCACTCCAGCACCAAGCACTTGTACACCGTCGTCGGCGCTGCGGACACGCGCGTCGTCGGCTTGGCAAGCCACTTCGCCGCCGATTCCTTCAGCACGCCGTGCTCGACCAGATACCCCTTCGCAAGCTCGGAGTTGTACCGCTCGTTCAGCTTGCCGATCCACTCCGTCACCGGCGGGGTGAATCCCGACTTCGGCCGGTTCAGGACCCACTCCGGCAGATAGTCCTTGATCACTTCGCGGAACCGCGCCTTGGGCGGCAGCATGTGGTCAGCGCTCGCTTTGCGAAGCCCGATCGCCGTCTCGACCAGGCGATAGTCGACGAACGGCAAGCGAAGCTCAACCGCCCACGCCATGCTCAGCCGGTCACCCTGCTGCATCCCGTTCTCAAGCAGGTACGTCTCGCAAATCGCTTTGGTGATCGCCACGCCCAGATCCGGCCACGGCTGCGGCAACGTGAACCAGTCCTCTGGGTTGCGGCCGGTCATCCGCTGGCAGAATGAGTCCGCGAGGATCCGTCGCGTCGCGTACCGCCCCATCTGGAATTCTTCGGCGATGTTGTAGAAATCAAGCACGTTCGCCGCCGCTCCCGCCGTCGGGTTCAGCGATCGCCAGCCAGAGAGGATCCCGCCCCACAGGAACGCCCAGTTCCTGAGCGATCCGCGCGTCAGGTCCGCCGGGACGATCTTGCGAAGATGAGCGAAGCGATCCTTCATCGTCCGGGGCAGACGCCCGGCTTTCCGCATCGAGCTCACCACCGCTTCGCGAACCCACCGGTAACCCCAGAAAAGCTCGTCGATCCCGTGACCCTGAAGCAGCACGGGGATGTTGTTCTGCCTCGCTAGCCGCGAAAGCGCGTAATACCCGTGCCCCGAGATATCCGCGATCGGATCATCCCGCATGAAGTTGCGATCCGCGAAGCAGTCAACGACTTCCTCGACGTTCACCTCGTAGTCGTGGAACGGCATCTTCAGGTGGTCCGCGAGCTGCTTCGCCCGCGCACGCTCGTCGCTGTGCGGCCGTCCCGAGTACCCAATCGACAGCGCGTGGATCTGCCCCGGGCTGTTCTTCGCCGCCAGCGCCGCGACCATCCCCGAGTCAAGCCCCGCCGAGAGCGCCACACCCACCGGCACGTCCGATCGGATGATCAGCTTGCCGATCTCTTCCAGCCGCTCGCGGATGTGGTCCGCCGGGTTGCCCGCCAGCGCCGGAGCATCCTCCATCCGCCAGTACCGCCGCTCCTCCACGCGCCATGGGTCGATGTCGA
>JBIKTT010000039.1:0-9466 GCA_044347925.1 Phycisphaerales bacterium | reverse complement strand
GCGGCGGGGCGGCTTCGCGGACCGGAGGATGATCTGACGCTGACGTACGAAGCGAACCTCGCCCGGTCGCTTCAGCTTGGGGGCAAGCTGGATGAGGCCGAGGAGCTGATGCGTCGGACGCTTGAGTCGCGGCGGCGGGTCAATGGGGATGGGGCGATGGTGACGCTGACCGTCGTGAACAATCTCGGGCTTCTGCTGCTGGATCGGAATAAGCCCGGGGAAGCGGAGGGGCTTTTCCGCGAGCTGATCGCCGGGATCGACAACGTGGTGCCGGAGGGGCACTGGATCCTGGGGCAGGCGCGGGTGAACCTCGGGGAATGCCTGATTGATCTCGGCAAGCTTGAGGAAGCCAGGCCGTGGGTGGAGGAGGGGCTGGAACGGCTGAAGAAGTCGCTTCCGGCGGGGCACAACCGGATCGAGAAAGCGGAAGCGACGATGAAGAAGATCGAGGGCAAGTAGGGAGAGGGGACGTCGTTGCCGGGCACTGGATCAATCCTGGTGGTGGTGGGGATCTTCCTGCTGGTGGATTCGATGGTGATTTGCGGGATTCGGCAGTGGGTGAAGCTCACTTTCGCTGAGCTTGCGAAGGCGTATCCGCCGGTGGCGGTGGGTGCGGGTGCGGTGACGAAGCGGTATCAGTCGATCGCGGTGGATGCGATGAATTTCGGCGGGTGCTTTGTGGTGACGGCGGATGAGTTCGGGGTGCACTTTGGGCCGATGTGGCTTGCGCGGGTGTTCGGGGCGCGGGCGTTCTCGGTGCCGTTTGAAGCGATGGAGCTCAAGCCCAAGGGGCTGATCAAGTGGGGATCGATGCGGAAGGTGAAGGTGGGTCGGTACGAGATCGCGGGGCCGGGGTGGGCGCTGGAGCTGGTGGGGGAGTGAGCGATGGCGTCGCTCAGGGGGCCGACATCGCACGGGGCTTTGTGGCATTGAGAGCAGCGTGAACGCTTACGCGTCGTCCGAAGAATCACTCCGCGAAGGGGAGGTCCTGATCGGACTCGACATCGGAGGGCGAGACCAACGGAACCAATGCGCGGGTCCAGAGCGCGAGCTGAGCGCCTTCCCAAAGACCGAGATCACCCGGCGAAAGATGTGAGATGTTGAGCGTCACCGCGGGGCCGGAAAGACGCAAGCCCTCGAGCGGGAATGCCGCGATCAAGGGTCTTGGCGTGGTCATGGACTTGCGCTGGAGGGGGATCCCGAAGAATCGCGTGCACATGGTGAAGGTCAGAGAATCGCCGTTGTCGCGAAGCTCGATGGTGCGGGAGAAGTGGAAGAGAGCGGCGACGACGGCGAACATCAGGAAGACGACGCCGAATGCGGTCTGGCCTGCGGCGCCTGAAGCGGGCTTGGCGACCGCGAGGAGTCCGAAGAGAGATGCGACGAGCATGGCATCAACCACGTGTCGCAGCAGGATCGGTGCGCTGGCGCGGGAGAGCCTGACGCGAGCGGGTTCGGGTTGCCGCACGCGCCAGGATCCGAGTGTGGAAGGGAGGGGCTCGGGATGCGACGGATTTGGCGGCGTTCGGCTGTTGAGCAACGCGGTTCCGAAGTTGTGCTTGGCGCGACGGATGAGGAGGTTGGCAAGGACACCGATGATGCTCAAGCCGAGCGAGACGAAGAGCGAGAGGGCCAGACCGTTGATGACGGGATCGGCCCAACTCGGCGGGTTGTTTCCCGGAGCGTAGACGGCGAAACCGATGCCGAAGAGCGCGGCGAGTACGAGCAGCGGGCTGAACATCGCCGCCCGGGCGAGATCGGAATAGAGCTTGAGCAGTCCGAGCGTCATGGCGGGAGATCATACTGATTCGGAGGCTGCGTCATCGCGGGCGGTTTGCGGTTTTGGTGGGTTTGCGGGGATCGGGGTTCGTTTTGGTGGAGCTTCGCGGGATTGAAGCGGGAAGGAGGAGAAGGAGGGCGGGGCGACACGCGGTGGGTCGTGGGGGCGGTGTGCGTTGGTGGACCAACGAAGACCCCTCATCCCCGGCTGGCGCCGGACCTTCTCCCCGTCGAGGCGACGGGGAGAAGGAGGGCGGGGCGACACGCCCCGGCTCGCGTGGTGCGGGGGAGGAGTTACCCTGTGGCATGGCTTTGGATGTGACGTTGCCGGTGGTGCAGAGGCGTGGGGAGATCGAGGATCTGCTTCGGCGGTTTCGCGTTTTGGTGCTGACGGGTGAGACGGGGTCGGGGAAGACGACGCAGTTGCCGCAGATTGTGTGGGGGATGAAAGAACCCCCTCCGCCTCGCGGACTCGGCACCTCCCCCGCCGGGGGCGGGGGAGGCGGGATGCGCGGGGGAGGGATTGTGCACACGCAGCCGCGGCGGCTTGCGGCGCGGGCGGTGGCTTCGCGGATCGCGGAGGAGATGGGGGTGCGGGTCGGCGGGCTGGTGGGGTACAAGGTGCGGTTTGAGGAGCGGGTGAGCCGGGAGACCGGGATCACGGTGATGACGGACGGGATGCTGCTCGCGGAGATCGCGCAGGATCCGGAGCTTTCGGCGTACTCGACGGTGATCCTCGATGAAGCCCATGAGCGGTCGCTCAACGTGGACATTCTGCTCGGGTATCTGAAGGGGCTGCTGGAGCGGCGGAGCGATCTGCGGGTGATCGTGACGTCGGCGACGATCGAGCCCAAGCGGTTCAGCGATTTCTTCGGCGGGCCGACGGTCGCGCCGGTGCTTGAGGTTTCGGGGAGGACGTACGGGGTCGAGGTGCGGTATCGCACGGCGCGGTGGCACGAGGATGAGGATCCGGAGGTTGATCCGCAAGCGGTGGTCGAGGCGGTGGATGAACTGACGGGGCCGACGGTGGCGGCCGGCGATGTGCTTGTGTTTCTGCCGGGTGAGCGGGAGATTCGGCGGTGTGCGGAGGCGCTGCGGGCGGCGCGGGTGGATGCGGAGGTGCTGCCGCTTTTCTCGAAGCTGAGCAACGCGGAGCAGGATCGGATTTTCCACTGGAAAGCGGGCGGGAAGACGCGGGTGATCTTGTCGACGAACGTCGCGGAAACATCGCTGACGGTGCCGGGGATCCGGCATGTGGTGGATACGGGGCTTGAGCGGCGGAACTTTTACGATGCGGGGCGGAAGGTGCAGACGCTTCCGGTGGTGCGGGTGTCGCGGGCTTCGGCGGATCAGCGGAAGGGGCGGTGCGGGCGCGTGGCGGCGGGCGTGTGCGTGCGGCTGTATAGCGAGAAGGGGTATCAGGCGCGGCCGGTCTTTACGGAGCCGGAGATCCGGCGGACGAGCTTGGCTTCGGTGATTCTGCAGGTTTCGGCGATGGGTTTGTCGCTGGAGCGGCTGCCGCTTCTGGATCCGCCGGATGCGAAAGCGGTGGCGGAGGGGTATGAGACGCTGGTGGAGCTTGGGGCGGTGAGGGAAGAGAAGACGGAAGAGAAAGGCACATCGGCTGGAAGCCGATGCTACTCGATCACGGAGGTTGGGCGGAGGTTGTCGCGGTTGCCGGTGGATCCGCGGATCGGGCGGATGTTGGTGGCGGCGGAAGCGGAGGGGTGTGTGGGGGAGGTGGTGGTGCTGGCGGCCGGGCTTTCGATTCAGGATCCGCGTGAGCGGCCGATGGAGCGGGCGGGAGCGGCGGACGAGGCTCACAAGGTGTTTCGGGATGAGACGAGCGATTTTCTGACGTTGCTGAACGTGTATGAGCAGTATCAGCACGCGGCGGAGGATCGGGGGAGCGGTGCGCTGGCTTCGTGGTGCCGGGAGCACTTCATCAATGCGAATCGGATGCGGGAGTGGGAGGAGACGGCGCGGCAGTTGGGGGATTTGGTGCGCACCGGACGAGCGGAAGAACCCCCTCCGCCTCGAAGACTCGGCACCTCCCCCGCCGGGGGCGGGGGAGGAGAAAGAATCCATCGGGCGCTGTTGACGGGGTTGCTTTCGAATCTGGCGTGTCGTACGGATGGGAGCGGGTATGAGTACAAGGGTGTGAAGGGGAACGTGGTGAGTTTGTTCCCGGGGTCGGTGTTGTTCAAGAAGGGGCCGAAGTGGATCATGGCGGCGGAGGTGGTGCAGACGACGAAGCTTTATGCGAGGACGGTGGCGGGTGTGCCACCGGAGTGGATCGAGGAGCTTGCGGGGCACGTGCTTGATCGGCAGTTGACGGATCCGCATTTGGATAGCGAGACGGGTGAGCCGAGCGCGTGGGAGCGGTCGACGATGAACGGGATCGTGGTGGTGCCGCGTCGGCGTGTGGCGATTGCGAGCAGTGATCCGGAGCGGGCTCGGGCGTTGTTTGTGCGTGATGCGCTGGTGCTTGGGAAGTGGAAGGGCGCGGGGGGGTATGTGGGGCGGGTGCGGAAGGTGCTGGAGTCGGCGGCGAGCGTGCAGGCGAAGCTGCGGCGGCGGGGCGTGGTGAAGAGCGAAGCGGACCTGGTGGCGTGGTTTGAGCGGGCGCTGCCGAAGAGCGTGGTGGACCCTGGGACGCTGGTGGAGTGGCGGGCGTCGACGCAGGATGCGAATGCTGGCGTGCCGACGCTTGGCGATGTGCTGAGCGCGGAAGCGGCGGCGGCGGTGAGCGAAGCGGCGTATCCGAGCGTGCTCGCTTGCGACGCGGAGAAGCCGGTGCCGCTTGCGTATGTGTTCGAAGCCGGGAGCGAAGAGGATGGGGTGACGGCGACGGTGGAGGTGGCGGACTTGCCGGCGGTCACGGCGGAGCGGGCGGCGTGGCTGGTGCCGGGGATGTTGCCGGAGGTTGTGGCGGGGCTTTTCAAGACGCTCGGGAAGCAGGAGCGGCAGAAGATCGAGGCGAAGGGGGAACTGGGCGAAGTTGCGGCGGGCGTGGCGGAGGTTCTGGAGTTTGGGAAGGGGGCGATCGCGGCTTCGGTGGCGGAAGCGGTCGGGGTGCTGCATGGCGTGACGATTGAGGCCGGGGCGTTTTCGGTGAAGGCCTTGCCGGCGTATCTCAAGCTTCGCGTTGTCGTGATGGATGGGGAGAAAGAGGTTGGAGCGGGGCGGGACGTGGCGGAGCTGCAGGAGAGGCTTGCGGCGAAGGTGGCGAAAGCTCGCGGGGCGCGGGCGAAAGCACGGTTTGAGCGGGAGGGGATCGTCGCGTGGGATTTTGGAGCGTTGCCGGAGACGATCGAGGAGGAGGGGAGGTTTCCCGCGCTGGTGGATCGCGGGGAGGCGTGTGCGCTCACGCTGGTTGCGTCGAAGGAGGAAGCGGCGGCGGCGACGGTGCTTGGGGTGCGACGGCTTTTTGCGATCGCGTGCAAGGAGCAGATCGCCCATGAGCTGGATGCGCTGGCGGCGTGGCCGGAGCTGGTCAAGCACTACGGGCACTTTGGCACGGCGGCGGCGCTTCGGTCGGACCTGACGTGTTTGATCGCGGAGCGGGCTTTTCTGGCTGGTGGCGTGGTGCCACGGACCGCGGAGGAGTTTGACGAGCGACAGCAGGCTGGGTGGGGCCGGTTGTCGATCGTCGTGCGCGAGGTGGCGGATGTGGTGGGGCGGATCCTGGAGCCGCGGTTTCTGGTGGCCAAGCGGCTTGCGAGCGGGACGAACCGGCACTGGGCGATGAGCATGGCGGACCTGCGCGAGCAAGCGGCGTATCTGATGCCGCCGGGGTTTGTGCTTCTCGTGCCGTGGGAGCGGCTGAAGGAGTTCCCGCGGTACTCGGCGGCGATGCGGGCGCGGCTGCTTGGCTTGCGCGAGGATGGATCGGGCGCGGAGAAACAGCTCCTCGAGCAGTACTTGCCGCACTGGAAGAAGTTCACGGGTTGGGTCGCGGCGGCGATGAGCAGGGAGCGGGAAGCGGAGGAAGCGGGCGCGGCGCTCGCGACGAAGACGAAAGCCGCGCTGCCGCAGTCGCGAAGAGCGGCTCCGACGGTGAATCTGGATGCGGGAGCGTGGGCGATGCAGCCGGGAAAGCTGCCGGCGGCGGTCGAGAAGTATCGGTGGGCACTCGAAGAGTTGAGGCTTGCGATGTTCACGCCGGAACTGGCGAGCAAGAACGCGCCAACGGTGGCGGGGGTGGCTCAGATGTGGAAGGGGCTCAGCCCTTGATCATCCGCTGCGTCGAGCCGATCGCGTCGAGGATGCGCTGGGCCGTGCGGACGTTGGCGAAACCGGCTTCGGCGTCGATCGAGGGGCGGCGGCCGGCGCGGACGGCTTCGAGGAATTCCTTGATCTCGGCGACGATGGGCTCGGCGTCGTCCACGACAAGCTGCTCGATGTTGACGAGTTCCTGCCACTTGAGAGCCGTGAGGTCCGAGCCCTTGCGGAGCTGCTCACGCATCTCGCGCATCTGGATCTCGTTGGCGATGCGGCGGATCATCGTGCCGTTCTTGGCCGCGTAGTCGATCTTGATGTACGCGTTCTCGCCGGTGATGCGGGTGATGCGCTCGGTCTTGAGCGCGAGGCGGCTGGCGGAGACGTTCGCCACGCACTGGCCCGTGGGCAGGTTCCACGTGAGGCGGGCGTTGCAGATGTCTTCGTGCTCGGTGATGACGGCGACGCCGGAAGCTTGCACATCGTCGGGTTCGCGGCCGCCCATGAGCATGAGGAGGACGTCGATGTCGTGGATCATCATGTCCATGACGACGGAGATGTCGACGGAGCGGAAGGTCATCGGGCTGACGCGATGGACCTCGATGTACCGGGGGACGACGGGGAGGCCGCCCTCGGTCGCGCGCTGGAAGGCGCGGATGACGGGGTTGAAGCGTTCGATGTGGCCGACCATGAGGACGCTACCGGTCTTCTCGGCGAGGTCCTTGATGGCGAGGGCGGATTCGACGTCCTTGGCGAGCGGCTTTTCGACCAGGCAGGCGACGCCGGCTTTGAGGAGGGGCTCGGCGGCGTCCCAGTGGTAGATGGTGGGGACGGCGATCGAAACGGCGTCGACGCCGGCGTCGATGAGCTGTTCGACGGATTCGAGGGCGCGGGTGTCGAACTTGTCGGCGATCGCGCCGCGGCGTTCCTTGCTGGCGTCGACGACGCCGACGAGCTGGCAGCCGGGCATGGTGGCGTAGACGCGGGCGTGGTGCTGGCCCATGCGGCCGACGCCGACGACGCCGCATCGGAGCTTTTTGGTGGGCGTGGCGGAGTCGGTGCGGAGCGTGGAGCCGGTGGAGGTCGTGGTCACTGCCATGGTGGATAAGTGTAAGCGCCGCGCAAAGAGGAATCACCCGGCTTGGGGGCCGGGTGATTCAGGTTCTGGACGGTAGTTTTCGACGGGATTCGGGGCTTGAAAGCCGGTGGCCGGACGATCAGGCGATGGCCTGGTCGATTGCGCCGGAGAGGACGGCTTCGCTGGTCACGCCCTGGAAGCGTTTGACGATCTGGCCGCCTTTGAAGACCAGGACGGTGGGGATGGCCATGATGCCGAAATCGGCGGCGACCTTCTGGTTGTTGTCGATGTCGACCTTGCCGATCTTGGCTTTCCCGGAGTACTTGGTCGCGAGGGAGTCGATGGTGGGGCCCAGCGCGCGGCAGGGCTGGCACCATTCGGCCCAGAAGTCGACGACGACGGGTTCGGAGGAGCGGAGGACTTCGGACTCGAAGTTGCCGTCGGTGAATTCCTTGACGTGAGCGCCTGCCATTGGAGACTCCATTCTTTGGTGAGCCCGGCCGTGTGCGGCGGGCTCGGTTGTGTCGTTCTACAAGCTTGGATGAATGCTAGGCGGGAAAGGTGACAACCCGGCGATCAGGGCGATGTGCGGCGTGGTTTGGCATCGGGTGGGGTCGGTGGTCGGCCCGCTGTGTCGCCGCCCCGGTGGGCGGCGTCGAGGGCTTCGCGGAGGGGGGCGACATCGTGAACCCGGAAGATAGAGGCTCCGGCGCGGAGGTGATCGATCGAGAGCGCGATCGTGCCCGGGAGGCGTTCACCGGGCGTGGAGTCTCGCTGGAGCGTCAGGCGGCCGACAAAGCTCTTGCGGGAGAGGCCGCTCACGATCGGGAAGTCGCGTGAGAGCTCACCCGTGCGGGTCAGGAGCGCGAGGTTCTGCTCGACGGACTTGCCAAAGCCCAAGCCCGGGTCCAGCACGATGCACTCGGGCGGGACGCCAGCGGCGATGGCGGCGTCCGCTCGCGACCTGAGGAACTCGGCGACCTCGGCGACGACATCGGCGTATTGCGGGGGCGCTATGTACGCGTCGGAGTAGGAATCGGCGGGAGGAGCGACCTTGCGATGCATGAGGATCAGGCCGCAGCGACGCTGAGCGGCCAAGCGGAGCATGCCGTCGCCGGAATCCTCGCCCGCGGAGACGTCGTTGATCGCATCGCCGCCGTGTTCGAGCGCCGCTTGAGCGACCTCTTCGAGCGTGGTGTCGATGGTGAGCGGGATGGTTTCGGAGACGGCGCGGACGGCGGAGATGGCGGGGAGCAAGCGGCCGAGCTGGTCGGTGGCGGAGACGCGGCGGGCGCCGGGGCGGGTGGATTCGGCTCCGAGATCGAGGAGGTCGGCGCCGGCGTGGATCATCGCTCGAACGGCGGCGGTGATGGCCGCGGGGTTCTCGAGCTTGCCGCCGTCGGAGAAGCTGTCGGGCGTGACGTTGAGGATGCCCATGACGACGGGGCGGTCGAGCGGGATGCTGACGCGGTCGCTGAGTCGCCAGAGGCGCGGGGAATCGCGGCGTGGGGAGTCGCGGCGTGGAGCGGGTTGGTCAGGGCTGGTGCTCGGCACGGGCCATCCTTGCGCCGGCGGACTTGAGCACGCTTGTGAGAGCGGCGATGGCGCGGGCGGACTCGGGGTGCTTGTCGGCGTCGGCTTTGGCGAGGTCGATGGCGGTGCGGGCCTTCTCTGCGGCTTTGTCGATGGGTGAAGCGGCGGGGTTGGACATGGCGTCGCAGAGGTTGTCGAAGGTGTCGCCGAGCTTGAGGAGTCGGGCTCGCCAGTCGGCTTTGGCGAGGGCCTGCTCGTACTCGGTTTCGCGACGGTCTTCGGGGAGAGCCATGTTTTTGGTCATGGCGGCGACGAGGTCGGCGACGGGAGTGCCGAATTTCCGCTCGATGTCTTCGTAGTCGGTGGTGGTGTCTTCGATGAGGTCGTGCATGAGGGCGGCGGCGAGGACTTCGGGATCGGCGCAGTCAAAGACCTGCCGGATCGTCATCGCGACGCGGAAGGGGTGGGAGATGTAGGGCGTCTTCTGATCCTTGCGGAGCTGGTGGCGGTGCTTGAATGACGCGTAGGCCGCGGCGGCTTGCCACAGGGTGACGTCTCTGGTCGGGTGATCCGTGAACATCAAGCGACGGTAGGCGACCCGGCCGGTGAGCCGGGCGCGGAGACGGTGAGCGGGGTTTTGTCGGCGTCGTAGACGAGCTTGGCTTTGGTCGGGGCGTGGCCGTGCTCTTCGAAGAGGATGATGTCGTTCTCGGCACCCTGGCGGATCCAGGAGGAGGGGATGTAGTAGCGCGTCTGCCCGGGGATGGGTTTGCCGTCGACGCCGCCGGTGTAGTAGCGGCCCAGGTGTCGGCCGTTGATGTAGATCTGGCCCTTGGTGAGGCCGAGAGCTTCGAA
>JBIKTT010000548.1:0-2596 GCA_044347925.1 Phycisphaerales bacterium | reverse complement strand
TCGCCGCGCTGCACGATCTGCTTCAGCCGGCCCGCCGCGACCTCCCGATCCTTCTCGGTGGTCACGCCCTCCACATGGAATGCGGCCGAGCTGCACCCCAGGATCTGAGCGGCCTGCACCACCCGAGACATCCGGTCGATGATCGCCGCCGCGGCCGATTCGCTGGCCGCGTTGATCTTCAGCGGCGGCGGCTCGACCAGCGTCAGGCACGCGCACCCGGCTTTGTCGCCGCGTTCGCGAAGCGTGTCGAGCATCTTCCGATCCGCCCCCACGAGCAGGTCGGTGGAGAGGCTCAATCCCCGAAGCCCCAGCACCTCGCGGGTGTAGTTGGGCAGGTCGGTCAGCGCGAGAGCCGGTTTGGCTCCCTTGCTGGCGGGCTTGAGCATCGAACGAAGACAGGTTGCGGAGAGTGTGAGAAGCATCAGGCGGCCGGACTGTAGCCAAACCAGACCTTTCCCGCACGGCCCGGCAAAACCGCGCGAAAAAAAGAGACGGCCGGGCCCGAAGGCACCGGCCGTCCGGAGGGGAGACCGCGGAAAGGGTTGCATCCTACCCGAAGACTCATCTGTTCGCACAACAAATTTTGCACCCTCGTCCGAAAATCCTCCAAAAACGGGGATCGCCCCGCCACCGCCCCTCCCCCCGGAACACTTGCAGCCTCCCGAAAATCCGCTAGCATCTCGCCCCTCGGCGTGACCACGCCGGGCTCCACGAAGGACGACCCATGCCAAGCCCCGCCGACCGTCAGTACTCCTCCTCGCACGAATGGCACAAGCTCGAAGGTGACACCCTCACCGTCGGCATCACCCGCTTCGCCGTCGACGCCCTCACCGACGTCACCTACGTCGAACTCAAGAAAAAGGGCACCAAGCTCAAAGCCGGCGACACGATCGGCGAGGTCGAGAGCGTGAAAACCACCTCCGACGTCTACTCCGCCGCCGCCGGCGAGATCGTCGACACCAACGCCGCCCTCTCCGACGACCCCAGCCTCATCAACTCCGACCCTTACGGCAAGGGCTGGCTCGTCAAGGTCAAGGTCAGCGATCATGCCGGCCTCGCCGGTCTCATGAACCAGGCCGACTACGACAAGCAGTACCCCACCAAGTAGGAATTCGGGTAGGAACTCGGGTCGGACCTCGGGCAGGACAAGGGCCCGCCGACCATCTCGATTGGCGGCGCGTTATGCGCCTTCCGCGTCCAGCCAGCGCAGGTACTGCACCCGCCGACCGGCATTCGTTCCCACGCTTTCCCCCGCTCGCCACATCGACGCGAGCGCTCCCTCCCCGATCGCCCGGCGGATCAGCGGGAGCGCATCCCGTTCCACCCGGTCCAGCACGTCGGCCAGGACCGCGTGGTCGATCTCATTCCCGGTCACCGTCCACCAAAGGTCCGAAGCGGGCTCGCGAAGCTCGCCCAGCCGAAGATACGCGTGACACTCCGCCACCGAGCAGTGCGAGATCGGTTTCTTCGTGGTGCGAGCGATCAGGGCTCCGAGCGCGATCCCCACGTTGATCGTGAACGTCTTGGCTTCCGCCGTGGATCGGCCGCTCTTCTGGAACTCGATCACGCCCGAGTTGCCGTTCTCGAGCAGTCGAGCGACGCCGCCCGTGGTTCGAAACCCGTGGTCCCGAAGGCGCGACATCACCGCACGACGGATCTCGTCGAACCCGCTGCGTGAGCCGGGAAAACTCTCGGTGCTTTCATCCAACGCGAGGCTCCTTCCTCGTACGTGATTACGCGAGCAGGCTCTCGCCCGTCATCGCCGGCGGCTTGTCGATCCCCATCATCGCCAGCGCCGTGGGGAGGATGTCCGCCAGACGTCCGCGCTTGGCCCGCGTCTCGGGCCTGAACCAGCCCGAAGCGTCAAAATCCCCGCGCAGCTTCGCGCCGCGGAATGCTTCGCCCACGACGAAAAGCGGGACGTCGTACACCGTGTGGGCCGTGTGCGGCGAGCCGGTTTCCGGATCGAACATCTGCTCGCAGTTGCCGTGGTCGGCGGTCACGATCAGCGATCCGCCCAGCCTGAGCGTCGCGTCGATCAACCGGCCCACGCACGCGTCGACCGTCGCGCACGCCCCGATCGCGGCTTCCAGGTTGCCCGTGTGCCCGACCATGTCGGGGTTGGCGAAGTTGACGATGAGCACGCTCTCGCGGTCGGGCGATCCAAGCCTGCGAAGCACGACGGTCGCGATCTCTTCCGCGGACATCTCCGGCTTGAGGTCGTACGTCGCCACCTTCGGGCTGGCCGGGTTCTCGCGGCTTTCGCCCGGGAACGGCTCCTCGCGGTAGTCGTTGAAGAAGAACGTGACGTGCGGATACTTCTCGGTTTCGGCGCAGCGGAGCTGGCGCAAGCCCTGGAGCGAGATGATCTCCCCGCCGATGTGCTTCATCTTCGGCGGCTTGGGGAACGCCACGCCCTGCACGAACGGGACCAGCTTGTCCCAGTACTCGGTCATGATGACGTAGTGCAGGTCCAGCCGCTTGCCGCGGTCAAAGCCGGCGCGGCCGGTGTCCGGGCTTGGCTTGACCTTCGCCCACTCCTCGTCGGGGAAGCAGAACGCGGCGGAAAGCTCGCGGGGCCGATCTCCGCGATAGT
>JBIKTT010000547.1:0-2603 GCA_044347925.1 Phycisphaerales bacterium | reverse complement strand
CGCTTGCCCCGAACGTGCCCACCGACATCGTGACGCGGTATGAGATCCGCGATCCGATGCGCGGTCTGTACTGGACGCCCGAGTCCCCGGCGTGGCCCGGCCGCCCGCCGCAGCTCCACACGCAGGGGCAGCCCGAGACCAACAGCTCGTGGTTCCCCTGCCACGACTTTCCCAATGAGCGGCTTACGACCGAGCTGATCGTCACCGCGCCCGCCGACTACGAGGTTGTGAGCAACGGCCGATTGGCCGAGCGGACCCCGACGATCGTCGAGAAGGCCAACCCGACCGGCGACACCGAGCTCACGCCCTTCAACCGCTGGCGCTGGGTGCAGGACAAACCGCACGTCAACTACCTCGTCTCGCTCGTCGTCGGGAAGTTCGACGTCGTCGACCTCGGCACGCCCGCCCTTCCGCTCCCGGTCTACGCCCCCCTCGGCCGCGAGCACGACATCCGCGGCACGTACGGCCGCACGCCCGCGATGATCCGGTTCTTCAGCGATCGTCTGGGTGAGCAGTATCCCTGGGACAAGTACGCGCAGGCCGTCGTTTGGAACTTCATCGCCGGCGGCATGGAGAACACCTCCGCGACCACCATGTACGACACCGCGATCATCAACGGCGGCGACCTCGAGGATTTCGACCTCGACGGACTGATCAGCCACGAACTCGCCCACCAGTGGTTCGGCGACCTCATGACCTGCCAGACCTGGGAGCACATCTGGCTCAACGAGGGCTGGGCGACGTACATGACGCAGCTCTGGTTCGAGCACCGCGACGGACGGCAGGCGTATGACGCCGCGGTCCGCTCGCTCTACGACGGCGTGATCGGGAGCGACAAGGGCTCCCTGCCCGACACCCCGGGCATGGCAAGCCGCGTCTACCGCGACCCGTGGGAAGTCTTCCGCCGCTCCGCCAACCCCTACGGAAAGGGCGCGAGCATTCTGGCCATGCTCCGCGCCCGCCTGGGCGATGACGCTTTCTTCAAGGGCGTTGCGCTCTACATCGACCGCCACAAGCTCACCAACGTGGTCACCGGCGATTTCCGCCGCGCCCTCGAAGACGCTTCGGGCGAAAGCCTTTCGCAGTTCTTCGCCCAGTGGGTTGAGCGGCCGAACGTTCCGCGCCTGACGATCGACGCGAAGTGGGATCAGGACGCCAAGAACCTCTCCCTTGTCGGGACGCAGACGCAGACGATCGACCCGCTCAACCCGGCTTTCGAGTTCGATTTGCCGGTGTGGGCACTCGAATCCGTCGAGCCCAGGCAGTGGGTCAAGGGCACGCTCACCTTCCGCGGCCGCGAAGCTTCGCTCAAGATGGGCCTGCACGGCGCCCCCTCGGCCATCGCGTTCGACCCTGAGCTCACGGTGATCGCCGAGATCGCTTGCAACCACCCCGCGGCCGGCTCCGAGACCCTGGCGGGCGAAGGACCGACGCTGGCAGCCCGCATCCAAGGCGCGCGAGGCCTCGGCGCGTCCAAGTCCCCTTCCACCGCCGACCTGACCCGCCTGATGGACATCGTTTCCGACGAGTCGGCCCACGCGTCCCTGCGCGTCGAAGCCGCCCGCGCCCTGGGGGCTCTCGGCGATGCAGGGTCGCTCGGTTCGCTCGCGACCGCTCCGATCAAAGCGTGGCAAGCCCGCGAAGCCGTCCTCTCCGCTCTCGCGACCCACTCCGGCCCCGACAAAGCCTCCGAGCTCACCCGCGAACGCACGTACAAGCTCCTGATGCACGCGTGGGAGAACGATTCCTCCACGCGCGTGCGAGCCGCCGCCATCCGCGGGCTTGCGGCCATCCGCGCGGATATGAACACCATCCTCGCCGCCGCCAAGACCGAATCGCAGGACGACGAGATCCGCCGAGCCGCGATGGAGGCTCTCGTCACCCTCAAGACCAAGCCCGGCCTCGCCGCGATCATCGAGATCACCAAGCCCGGAAACCTCAGCCGCACGCGGGCCGACGCGATCGGCCACGTGGCACGTCTCGCCGAACTCGACCCCGAAGCCGCTTTCGAAGCCGTGGCCGCCTGTGTGAACGATCGCGAGCAGCGAGCCCGCCTCGCCGCCGGTCAGGCCCTCGTGGCGATCAAGAACCCCCGAGGCGTCGAGGTGCTCACCAAGCGTCTGGCAAAGGTCACGGACGCTTCAGAGCGTCGGATGGTCGAGGGCTGGCTCGCCGCTCTGAACGCGAAGTGACGGCACACGCGGCCAGGAGCAAGCGGCCTTCGGCCCGCGACCGAAGCCGGCCGAAAAACGACCGAGCCCCGCGTCTTCCGACGCGGGGCTCGTTTCTTTGTCGCCTGTGATGATCAGCAGCCCGACTCGAACGCGCTCACGAAGTCGTCGTAGTCGAAGAAGTCCACGAAGTCATCGCCGTTGAAGTCCGCCGTGCGGCCGGCCGGACACGAGCCCGTCTCGAAGCACCCGACGTAATCGTCGTAGTCGAAGAAGTCCAGGAACCCGTCGCCGTTGAAGTCCGCCGGGCACGGGGGCGGTCCGCACTCGCCGGGGTTGGCGCGGCCGGGCGTGAGCTCAAAGTCGAAGGGCAGCGGATCGTTGACCGGGAACCCGCGGGTCTGCAGTTCATCCGCGAAGAACGGGCCGGGG